>NZ_BAABBP010000039.1:0-28447 GCF_039538025.1 Comamonas faecalis | reverse complement strand
AAGGGGCAAAACGCCCCGATCGGCGGGCAAAAAAATAGTTGCCCCTGCCGAAGTCAACTCAAATTGCATCATCTGAAAAATAGCCCAGACGTAGCACGCCTGGAGGTGAGTTATTCAGAGCATCCTTTGGGGTAGCAATTTTTCGTCATTCCGGCGAAGGCCGGAATCCATGACTTCCTCCCAAAGGCACTGGATCCCGGCCTTCGCCGGGATGACGAGTTCAGACATCACAAGACCGGAGCAATAAAATGGCCGGTTACGCCAAGAAAGACCGCCACCCCCATGACCGCACGCAAGCTCTTCGTCACCACCGCCCTGCCCTATGCCAACGGCCATTTCCACATCGGCCACATCATGGAATACATCCAGGCCGACACCTGGGTGCGGGCGCAGCGCATGCAGGGCAACGCGGTCAACTTCGTCGGCGCCGACGACGCGCACGGCGCGCCGATCATGATTGCCGCCGAGAAAGCCGGCAAGACGCCGCAGCAGTTCGTCGCCGACATCGCCGCGGGGCGCGCGCAGTACCTGGACGGCTTTCACATTGCGTTTGACAACTGGCACAGCACCGACGCGCCCGAGAACCACCAGCTGGCCCAACAGATCTACCTGGACCTGAAGGCCAACGGCCTGATCGAGACGCGCACCATCGAGCAGTTCTTCGACCCCGAGAAGAACATGTTTCTGCCCGACCGCTTCATCAAGGGCGAATGCCCGCGCTGCCACGCCAAGGACCAGTACGGCGACAACTGCGAGGTCTGCGGCGCGGTGTACGCACCCACCGAGCTGATCGAGCCGTACTCGGCGCTGTCGGGCGCCCGGCCCGAGCTCAAGACTTCCGAGCATTTCTTCTTCAAGCTGTCCGACCCGCGCTGCGTCGAATTCCTCAAGGAATGGACGCAGAACGGCCAGCACGTGCAGCCCGAGGTGGCCGCCAAGATCCGCGAATGGTTTGGCGTGCGCACCAATCCCGACGGCTCGACCAGCGAAGGCCTTGACGACTGGGACATCTCGCGCGACGCGCCCTACTTCGGCATCGAGATCCCGGGCGCGCCGGGCAAATACTTCTACGTCTGGCTGGACGCGCCCGTCGGCTACCTGGCGTCGCTCAAAAACCTGCTGGAGCGCCGCGGCGAGGACTACGACGCCTACATGGCCGACCCGGATCTTGAGCAATACCACTTCATCGGCAAGGACATCATCACCTTCCACACGCTGTTCTGGCCCGCCATGCTCAAGTTCAGCGGCCGCAAGACGCCCACCAAGATCTGCGTGCACGGTTTCATGACCGTCAACGACGGCGAGAAGATGAGCAAAAGCCGCGGCACCGGGCTCGACCCGCTCAAATACCTGGCCCTGTCGATGAACCCCGAATGGCTGCGCTACTACCTGGGCGCCAAGCTCAACGGCCGCAACGAAGACATCGACTTCAACCCCGACGACTTCATGGCCCGCGTCAACGCCGACCTGATCGGCAAGTACGTGAACATCGCAAGCCGCGCGGCCGGCTTCATCGCCAAGCGCTTTGGCGGCCAGCTGGGCGCGGTGAGCGACGACGGCCAGCAGCTGCTTGCAGCGTTGCGCACGCAGCAAAGCGCCATCGTCGCCGCCTACGAAGACCGCGACACCGCCCGCGCGGCGCGCGACATCATGCTGCTGTGCGACCGCGTCAATGCCTACGTGGACGCCAACAAGCCCTGGGAGCTGGCCAAGAAGGAAGACATGCAGGCGCGCCTGCACGACGTGTGCACCACCTGCATCGAGGCCTTCCGCCTGCTGACCATCTACCTCAAGCCCATGCTGCCGGCCGTCGCCGCGCAGGTCGAAGGCTTTCTGCACGTGCAGCCACTGGCCTTTGCCGACGCGCACAACCTGCTGGGCGCAGGCCACGCCATCGGCCAGTACCAGCACCTGATGCAGCGCGTGACGGTGGAGCAGCTCGACGCCCTGTTCGCCCTGCCCGAGCCAGAAAAAGTCACCCCGGGCGGAGAGGAAATCGCGCCCGAGATCAAGATCGACGACTTCGCCAGGATCGACCTGCGCATCGCCAAAATCGTCGAATGCAAGCCCGTCGAAGGCTCGACCAAGCTGCTGCAGCTCACCCTGGACGTGGGCGAAGGCCGCATGCGCAACGTGTTTTCCGGCATCGCCAGCATGTACCAGCCCGAGCAGTTGGTCGGCAAGCTCACCGTGCTGGTCGCCAACCTGGCGCCGCGCAAGATGAAATTCGGCGTCTCTGAGGGCATGGTGCTGGCCGCCAGCCACGCCGACGAAAAAGCCCACCCCGGCATCTACATGCTCGAACCCTTCCCCGGCGCCCAGCCGGGCATGCGCATTCACTGACCGGCGCCGCTGCCCCTACCCCTGCCCTCCCCCAGTGGGGGAGGGAAAAATCACCCCGCTGCGCGCCAGCGTTTCGCACTCCTTCCCCCTTTGGGGGAAGGTTGGGATGGGGGCGCCCTGCAACTGACGCAACACATACTCTCAGCGTCGCCGGCCCCCACCCCAGCCCTCCCCCAGCGGGGGAGGGAGAAACACCCCCTACAGGAAACATCTGACATGCCACCTGCCGCCCTCCCACGCCGCCGCCTGCTCACCGCCCTTGCCGCGCTGGCCTTGCTGCCCGCCTGCGGCAAGCGCACCCCCAAGGCGCAGGCGCTGCCCGACGGCGCCACCGTGCTGGCGCTGGGCGACTCGCTCACCCAGGGCGTGGGCGCCCGGCCCCATGAGGCCTGGCCCACGCTGCTGGCCGCGCAGACCGGCTGGGACGTGGTCAACGCCGGCGTGTCGGGCGACACCAGCGCCCAGGCGCTCGACCGCCTGCCCGAGTTGCTCGATGAGCACGCCCCGCAGCTCGTCATCGTCGGCATTGGCGGCAACGACTTCTTGCGCCAGGTGCCCGCTGCCACCACGCGCGACAACATCCAGCAAATCTGCCAGGCCTGCCACGACGGCGGCGCGCAGGTGCTGCTGCTGGCCGTGCCGCAGTTCTCGCTGCTGGCCGCCAGCACCGGCCGCCTGAGTGACCACCCGCTGTACGCCGAGCTGGCTCAAGAGATGCGCGTGCCGCTGTACGCCAAGGGCTGGTCCGAAGTGCTGTCCGACGCCCACCTGCGCTCCGACCAGGTACACGCCAACGCCCAGGGCTACGCCCGCTACGCCGACGGCCTGGCGCAGTGGCTGCGCGCCGAGGGTTGGGTGCAGGGGTAGAACGGCGCCGAGCCCCACCTGCCACCCCTGCAAAAATAGTTTTATTGCTCCGGCCTTGTGATGTTTGAACTCGTCATCCCGGCGAAGGCCGGGATCCAGTGCTTTTGGGAGGAAGTCATGGATTCCGGCCTTCGCCGGAATGACGAAAAATTGCTACTTCAAAGGGCCGAATCAATAGGCATGCGTGGGTCACCTGGGAGCGCCGGCGTCTCGCCGGCACCTCATCGCGGCGAAGGCGCCGCTCCTACCCTGGGGTGGGGCGTGCGTTGGGGATGTGTGGAGGCCCACTGGGAGTGCCGGCATCCTGCCGGCACCCATCGCGGCGAGGGCGCCGCTCCCACGAGGGACTTCGCTGCCCACGGACGCAGCCCTCGCATCAAGACTTCAGTGGGCCGGATCAACAAAAATGCAATGGCAGCACTGCGCTACCGTGGCGCATCGGTCAACACGTAGCTGGTACTGCGTCCGCCCCCATTGGCCTGGCGCAATACGCCACGCGCAAGCAAATCATTGATGTCACGCAGTGCCGTGTCGGCAGAACACTTGGCCATCGCGGCCCACTTGCTGCTGGTCAACTTCCCCTCCAGCCCATCGAGCAATTTGTTGAGTACCTTCACCTGTCTGGCATTGAATGGCAGCCCAGCCCAGTGCTGCCAAAACCGCCCTTTCGCCAGTACGACATCAAGCGTCTGTTGCGCTTGGTCAATAGCGCGGTGCAGCGCGCCCAGAAACCAGATCAGCCACTCGGTCACGTCCATCGAGCGCCGCTGCGTACGCTCCAGAATGTCGTAATACGCCTTGCGCTCACGCTGTATCTGCGCCGAAAGGCTGTAATAGCGCTGCCCACTGCCATCACCGCGCGCCAGTAAAAGATCGCCAATTGCCCGCGCAATGCGCCCATTGCCATCATCGAAGGGGTGCAAGGTGACAAACCACAAATGCCCCAGACCCGCCTTGATCAGCGACGGCTCGCCAGAGGTGCGGTTGATCCAGTCGAAAAAACAGTCGGTGTCGGCTCCCAAGCGATGACTCGGTGGCGCCTGAAAGTGCACCTTCTGACGCCCAACGGGGCCAGAGGCGACCTGCATCGGCCCCGTTGCATCGTCACGCCAGCTCCCCACGCGTATCCGGGCAAGCCCCGAATACCCTGTCGGGAACAGCGCGGCATGCCAGCCAAACAACCGTTCACGCGTCACCGGCGCATGACAATTGCCCGTCGCATCGAGCACCATTTCAACCACCCCCTCGACATGCCGATCCACGGGTGCCAGCGCCCCCACATCCACACCCAGCCGGCGCGCGATACTCGAGCGCACCGATTGCACGTCCAGATGCTCGCCTTCAATTTCACTGGTCTTGACCACATCCTGCGTCAACATGGCAAGACTGGCCTGATCGCGCAGCACCATGCCAACATCAGTCAACCGCCCCATCAACGCCCCCTGGGCATGGCTGGTCTCGGCAATTGCGCCCGTCAAAGCGCCCAGGTCAAAACGCCAATTCGGCCAGTCATCGGCCTGCCAGATATAGGTGCAATCTCCGCTAGACATGCGGAGATTATGCAGAAACCAGACGATTTACTGCACTCATTCACCGCATTTTTTGCGGCGAATAAATCCCTCAATCACCGCACGACGTGTCTTTGCCGCCGACAAGCGCCAGCGTTTCAGCCCACCTCGCCGCCATCGCCCGCCGCTCATCCCCACATTCACGCCACTCATCGTGCAAACTGTGGCAATCATTGATACGCGTCGTAACATCCAGCCATGTCACATCCGTCCGTCCACGCCCGCTGCACGCCCCCCTGCCTCGCACCCCGCCGGCGGCTGCGCGGCTTTACCGCCATCGAGCTGATGGTCACCATCTCCATCCTCGCCATCCTGGCCGCCATTGCCGCGCCCAGCTTCACCCCGCTGATGGAGCGCTGGCGCGTGCGCCAGGCGGCCGAGGCGCTGCAGTCCAGCATTTACTACGCGCGCTCCGAGGCCATCAAGCGCGGCGGCGGCGTATCGCTCGCGCCCAACGACGACTGGGGCCAGGGCTGGAAGATCATCTACACCCAGGCCGGCGACGAGACCGACCTGCAAGTGGACAGCACCCCCGCCAAGATCAGCATCGAGTTGGGTGGCACGACCGAAGAAAAGCTCTACGTCGACCGCTGGGGCATGGTCTCGGACACCAGCGGCGGCGCAGCCAAGGCCCTGAACTTTCTGGTCAAGCCCACCGGCAAGGACGACACCAGCGCCAGCGCCCTGCGCCTGTGCCTGGGGCTCGGCGGGCGCATCGCCCAAGCCAAGAGCGGAGGCAGCTGCCCCACCTGAAGGAGAAGCACCATGCGCGCCATCAGTACCTTTGCACAGCACCACGCGCACCCCGCCGTGGCTTTTGCCGGCGGCTTCACCGCTGTCGAGCTGATGGTGACCATTGCCATCCTGGCCATCCTGAGCGCGCTGGCAGCCCCCAGCTTTACCAACCTGTTTCACAGCTGGCGCGTGCGCCAGGCGGCCGACGCGCTGCAGCACAGCCTGCATCTGGCGCGGTCGGAGGCCATCAAGCGCGGCGGCAATGTCTTTCTGCAAAAACTGCCCAATACCACCGGCAGCTGCGCCAGCGCCACCGGCAACAAAGACTGGGGCTGCGGCTGGCAAATCTGCCACGACACCAACGCCAGCGGCAACTGCGACGCAACCGACGCCGTGCTGCACCACGTCGCCGCACCCGGCCCCGTGCTCATCACCCGCAGCGCCGTCGACAACCAGGCCGCCCGCATCAAATTCGACCGCTGGGGCAAGGTGGCCGGCGCCTGGCCCAGCTTTGGCATCCGGCCCCAAGGCCAGGCCGACACCCACCCTGCCGCCCGCCGCCTGTGCATGGGATCGGGCGGGCGCATCCGCATCACCCCCGACATTGCCTGCTGAGCCACGCCCTGCCCCCGCCAGCCCCACTATCGTTATGAAACACTGCAAACCCACTCCACCAACACAGCAGCGCGGCATCACGCTGATCGAATCGCTGATCGCCCTCATCGTCGCCGCGCTGGGCATTCTCGGCATCGTAGGGGTGCAGATGCGCACGCTGACGGACACCACGACCTCCGTGCGCCGCGCGCAAGCCATACGGTTGATCGAAGACCTGGGCGAGCGCATGCGCGCCAACCCCAATGCATTGGTCGCCATCGACAGCTACCAGTCCGACTTCGCGGACAAGCCCACCCCTGACGACTGCAGCAGCGGTTGCGACCAAGAGGCGCAGGCAACCTACGACGTGGCCGTCTGGAAACAAAACGTCAGCAATCTGCTTCCCCTGGGACAAGCCAGCATCTTCTGGGCTCCAGGCGAAGGGAATGCCGCCAACGATCCGAACCGCCGCCAGCTCGGCGTGATGATTGGCTGGCGCGAAAACGAGCGCGACGACAGCGACGACTACAGAAACAACATCGACGCCACCAAGGTCCGCGCCGCCGACGGCACGCTCAGCGACGGCACGGATCTCGCCAACGCCTGCCCCGACGGTCTTACCTGCCACCTTCAATACCTTCCCGTTGCCGCCCGGTGCGCGCCCTACCCCACCGGGGGCGCTCCCTTGTATTACTGCCCGGGGCTTTGACATGCTCTCAAAAACCATAGCTGCCCGCGCCTACCCAGCCATGCAAACAAACCATCGACACCTTGAAAATCAGCGCGGCGTCACCCTGGTCGAGCTCATGGTCGGCATTGCCATCGGTCTGCTCGTGGTGGCCATGGCCATGAGCGCGCTGATGGTCTCGCGCGGCGTCACCGGCACAGTCAGCGACGCCAGCAGCATCCAGCAGCAAGCAGCCTATGCCATGCGCATCATCGGCAAGCAGCTGCGTCAAACAGGCTCGCTGGAGCTTGATCTCAGCCCGGGCACAACCGCGGCCGACATCTCCTACCTCGAACCCGTGGCCTTCGTCATCAAGGATGGTGACTTCGATGCCGAAACCACGTCCATCGAGGGCAAGGACAACCCTGGCTCTAACGAATACAAACTCAGCACAGGCTACAGCAACTACAAGGAAAAGCTATTTCCCGACGGTGCCGAGGACTCGTTGGCGCGCGACTGCCTGGGCGCCAGTCCCAGCGACACGCTGATCCAGAGCAACTTCATCCTCAAGGACGCCGCACTGCGCTGTGCCAGCGCCAGCGGTACTGCGCAGCCCATCATCGACAACGTCGCCGACTTTCAGGTGCGCTACCTGCTGCAGGAAAACGTGTCCACTGGCAACCCCACGATTCGCTATGTCGACGCCGCCACCGTTGGCGACAACTGGCCGCGCGTGCAGGCCGTCGAAGTCTGCCTGGTGCTGTATGGCGCCGAGCGCATCGATATGCCCGCCGGCAGCAGCTACGCCGGCTGCGACGGCACGGCCGTCGACATGACCACGCTCACCGGCACTCGCGCCCAGCGCATGCACCTGGCGTTCCGCAACGTCTTTCAGCTGCGCAGTCAGGGCCTGATCGGCACCATCTTCACCGAGGCAACCCCTTGATCGCCATGCACCGCAGACCACCGCCCCTCTTTCGCACACCGCATCCGCGCCAGCGCGGAGTGGCGTTGTTCGTCGTCATCGTCTTTGTCATGCTGTCGATGCTGCTGGCCCTGTGGGGCGCGCGCACCGCGCTGTTCAATGAAATGGTGGTGGGCAACGACGCCGACTACCAGCGCGCCTTCGAGGCTGCGCAAGCCCTGCTCCAGGACGCGGAGCTGGACATCCGCGGCGAGAGCGCCGATGGCAACCCCTGCGAACCTGATGCAAGCAACGAGAACATTTGCCGCCAGAAGGCGGGCATGGCGCAAATTCCGCTGGAAGCCCAGGAAGTTGGCCTGCTGCTGGCCGACCTCGACGGCAAAACCACCAAGTGCAGCGACGGCCTGTGCATCAAACGCAGCGGCAGCCAGGACTTCTGGAACAACAAAGACGAGGTCAAAGGCATCACCCTGGCGCAGATGACCGGCGCCAACGAAGACGGCACCCCCGCCGGCGCGCGCTACGGCCAGTACACAGGCGCGCGCCTTGGCAGCACGGACGCGCCGGCCAACCCCATCCTGGCGGCAACCGAGGGCGACCGAGGCGGCTGGTACTGGGTCGAAGTGCTGCCCTACGACGAAAGCAGCAAAAGCTCGGGCCTAATCACCAGCGAAGACGGCGCCATCTCCAACGCCAACCTGCTGCCAATGAACCTGCTGCCCAGCGTCGTCTACCGCATCACCGCCCTCGCCCACGGCCACAAGCCCAGCACCCTGGTGGTGCTGCAGCAGACCTATGGACAGCAGCGGCGCAAGGATTAAGCGAACCCTAAAAAACGATCGCCATCCCGCTCTCCCCCATAGAGCCGACCCAATACCCGATTCACGTTATTGCCGCAAAGAGGAGCACACCATGCCCCGCATCCACTCCACCCCATCCGGTTTTCACAAGACGCTGCTGGCCCTGGCGGCCATGGCGGTATTGACCCCGCAAGGCGTGCTGGCGCTGGATTTGATGCAAGGCCCCCCGGGCAGCACCGAGCCCTACGTGCGGCCCAACGTCATCATTTCCGTGGATGACTCAGGGAGCATGAACTACCGCATTGACTCGGAATCCACATCTGGGGCGACGAACAACAAAAAACCTGACGCCGATGGAAATTGGCTCGATTCAGATCGTCGCATCAATGTATTGAAATATGCGCTAACAGAAGTATTCAAAGATAAAGATTTGCTTCCTGAAAAACAAATCCGCCTAGCTTGGCAAGTCATGTGGAACAACGGTAATGCGCAAGATGCGGGGAGTGTGGACAGCGCAGACTATGCTGGCAACGTCAAAATGAATACCAATTCGATGCGCATACTCACCGACGCGCATCGAATTAATTTTCAAAATTTTATTGATAGTCTGTCGCCAAAGAACGGCACACCATCGCACCTGATGTTCAAACAGGCCGACAGCTATATGCGACGGTCCCTTAGCACGAACGGCCCGTGGGCGTCCGACCCAGGTAACACTGGTGCACCATTTTTGGGTTGCCGTCGTAATTACCACATCATGATGACCGACGGTCGCTGGAATGGCACGGCATCCGACGTCGGCGATACTTCCTGGCGGGACAACGCGACCAATCTGGAACTACCCGACGAAACCACTTATGGCGGCAAAACAGCCAGTGACCGAGCCAAAACTGCTCTATATCGTGACACCCACAATAAAACGCTCGCAGACTGGGCTTTTTACAGCTGGGCCAAGCCCCTACAAACGACCGGCCTGACCGGGAATGTCGAGCCCAACGCTGAATACCGCAGTGCACCGGAAACAGAGAATTTCGGCAAGGACAGCAACGGCAAAGACGCCATTCTGGAGCGCTACTGGAACCCTCGCTATGATCCCGCCACCTGGCCCCATATGGTGACCTACACCATTGGTTTCAGCAAAATGGCTTACACATGGCCTGGCAATCAAAAAAATGGATACGACAGCAATGCCGATGATGGAAAAAACAATATCAGCGCTTGCTCAGTCATAAAGGCCCCAGGGCAAGGCTGCAAAAACGGCAATACCACGTATTCCGACTTGAATTTACTTGTTCCATTTAGCTACGATGCAGGTAGCAATGGGAGTCTGCCTGACTTAATTAATGGAAACATATCTTGGCCGTCAATGAGCGACGGCGAGAAAGTCCGCTCTCTCGACCTCTGGCACGCCGCCCTCAATGGCCGCGGCCGCTTCTACGCCGTAGAAACAGGCAAGGATCTGGAAAAAGCATTCCGCGAAATCATCGGCTCCATCAACACCCAAACAGAACCCGACATGACTTCCAGCGCCACCAGCGGAAGCAACGTCTCGCGCAATGCGGTAGGCAAGTTCACCGGCAACTACGAACCGAAGAAGGCATGGAAGGGCTTTCTCACCGCAGAAACCGTGAAGACAGACGGCAGCACTGAGCCGGCAGAGGGATGGCAAGGCCAGAACACCGCTGCTCGCATCGACGCCATGAGCGCCGGAGCCCGAAATATCATCAGCTGGAGCGACAAGAAAAACGCGAGCTACCAGGATCAGGGCGGCGTGGAGTTCAAGTGGGCCAGCGATGAAACCCGCCTGAGCGCCGCGCAAAAACTCTCGCTGCAGCAAAACATCGCCGGCGCCGACCAAGGCGCCGCGCAGGGCGAGGCACGCCTGAACTACATCCGCGGCGACCGCAGCAAGGAAGGCACGCCACCCGCCCAACCTTTCCGCCCGCGCCAGAGCGCCCAAGGCGACATCATCAACTCCGACGTCTGGTATACGGGCGGGGCCGTCAGCAACTACGCACTCAAGGGCTACGTTGACTTCATCAAGGCCCAGAGAGACCGCAGCCCCATTCTTTATGTGGGCGGCAACGACGGCATGTTGCATGGATTCTTGGCTGACAATGGCAAGGAACAGCTGGCCTACGTGCCCAAGGGCGTCATCCCCCGCCTGCGCTACCTGACCGATGCGTCCTTCGACCAGAACCACAAATTCTTCGTCGATGGTTCGCCCATGACAGGCGACGTAGACATTGACGAAAAAAACCACGACGCCAGCAATCCGGCAAAAGACTGGCGCACCATGCTGGTGGGGGCCCTGGGGGCCGGCGGCAAGGGCTACTTTGTGCTCGACGTCACCAACCCCGGCAGCTTTGATAAAAACTCCGCACTGGTTGACCGCACCCGTAGCGCCGACGACGCAGCCGCCAATTGCACCGCTCTCACCGGTGCGGCGCTCACCACCTGCCAAACCGTGCGCGACGAGGATGCCGACATTGGCTACATCACCGCCAAGCCGGTGAAAGACGACGCCAACCCCATGCGCAGCACCCAGATCACACGTCTGAACAACGACCGCTGGGCCGTGGTGCTGGGCAATGGCTACAACAGCACCAACCAAAGGCCGGTACTGCTGATTCAATACCTCGATGGCGCCAGAGAGCTCAAGCGCATCGTCGCCGCCAGCGACGACACTACCGGTTCCGGCCGAGCCAGCGACAACGGCCTGTCGGCCCCGCGCCTGGTGGACATTAACGGCGACCTGCGCGTGGACGTGGCCTACGCGGGCGACAATCTGGGCAATCTGTGGAAGTTCGACCTGACCAGCGACGACGCAAGCCAATGGGGCGTAGCCTTTGACGGTGAGCCTCTGTTCACCGCCCGCGGCCCCACCGCGCTGGGCGACGCATCCCGTCTCAACATCCAGCCGATCACGGCGCCCCCCACGGTGCGCGCCAACGACCGCTTCAAGTGCGAAGTGGACGCCGTCAGTGAAAAATGCAAGCCAGGCACGTCCAAGGCCGTTGGCGGCATGATGGTGGCCTTCGGCACGGGGCGCAACGTCAGCAAGGCCGACGAAAGCGACGTGAAAGTACAGACCTTGTATTCGGTGCTGGACAACACGCGCTACAAGCTTGTGGACACTATCGACGGCAAGCGCAAGCGCCTGGAGATTCACCCTGGTGACACAGACAACAACATTCCCGCACCCGCAGCGCTGGGCACCGGAGTGGATGACGCCAAGCTGGCCGCACAAAAAATCACCACGGCGACCGAAGACGGCCGCGCCTACGGCACGATCACCCCTGAAGCCAAGGTGAACTGGGCCACGCACAATGGCTGGTACATGGATCTCCCGGCCATTGGAGAGCGCCTGCTCAAGCCCCTGGAGTTCTACGACGGCAGCAACCTGCTGGTCATGTACTCGCAGGTACCGGCCAAGGGGTCGGACGTCGACCCAGAGATCGAGAGCTGCACCTCCACATCTGTGGACAAGGAACGCCAGTACCGCACCTTCGTCAACGTCATGGATGGCGCCAAGCCCAGTGTGAAGCTGATGGACACGATCGGGGATTTCTCCCGAGCAGAAGTCGCAGCAGGCGCGCATACCTTGATCGCCAGAGGTAACAAGGTGCTTGACTTCGGCCCCAAGGGCGGCGCCAAACCCGGAGAAGATCCAGGTCAGCCGGACGTGCTCAACCGCATGCCTGAACAATCTCTGCGTCCCAGCTGGCGCCAGATTCAATAAAGAAAGACGGCCCAAATGCAACAAGGCTCAATCCACCGCTTTGGTCGCCAGCGCGGCTTCACCCTCATCGAGGTGATGATCGTCGTCGCCATCATCGGCATCCTCTCGGCCATTGCCTACCCCAGCTACACCGAGTACGTGCGCCGCGGCCACCGCGCGGCGGCGCGCGCGGCGCTGATGCAAGGGGCGCAATGGCTGGAGCGGGCAGCAACGGCCACGGGCGTCTACCCCGCGGACGACAAATTCCCTGCTGCGCTGCAAAAAGTGGAAGGCGACCGCTACACGGTCAGCGCCGAGGTGGAGGACGACGGCAGCGCCTTCACCCTGACCGCCACGCCCCAAGGCGCGCAAACCGGCGACAAATGCGGCAACTACACGCTGACCAACACCGGATTGCGCGGCGCAGCGGGCAAGGAAGGCAATGAAGCCATCGTGACCGACTGCTGGGGCAAATAGAGCGACGCCCGTGGGAGCGGCGCCCTCGCCGCGATCAGTGCCGGCAAGATGCCGGCGCTCCCAGCCCCCAACACCCGCCACATGCGTGCATCGAGCGCGGCCCGCCCAACAGCGGCGACAATCGCCCGCTGACCATGCACGCATCTTTCGAACACCAACTCCAGCGCCATGCAGACCGCCTGAACGAGCTGGACTTTCTACTTTCGCGCCCCGACATCATGGCCGACATGGCGCAGTTCATGGCGCTATCGCGCGAGCACGCCGAGGTGTCGGCCATTGCCCAGCGCTGGGCGCGCTACCGCCAGCGCCAGCAAGACCTGGCCACGGCCGAGGAGCTGCTCCATGAACCCGACATGGCCGAGATGGCGCAGGACGAAATTGCCGCCGCACAGGCCGACCTGGTGCAGCTGGAGGGCGAGCTGCAGCGCATGCTGCTGCCCAAGGATCCGCAGGACGCGCGCAACGCCTTTGTCGAGATCCGCGCCGGCACGGGCGGCGACGAGTCGGCGCTGTTTGCCGGCGACCTGACGCGCATGTACACGCGCTACGCCGCAGAGCGCGGCTGGCGTGTGGAGGTGATGAGCGCCAGCGACAGCGAGCTGGGCGGCTACAAGGAGGTGGTGCTGCGCATCGAGGGCGAGCAGGTCTACGGTCTGCTGCGCTTCGAGTCGGGCGGCCACCGCGTGCAGCGCGTGCCGGTCACCGAGACGCAGGGGCGCATCCACACCAGCGCCTGCACCGTGGCGGTGATGCCCGAGCCCGACCCCACGCAGGCCATCACGCTCAACCCGGCGGATCTGCGCATAGACACCTTCCGTGCCAGCGGCGCGGGCGGTCAGCACATCAACAAGACCGATTCGGCCGTGCGCGTGGTGCACCTGCCCACGGGCATCGTGGCCGAGTGCCAGGACGGGCGCAGCCAGCACAGCAACAAGGCCAAGGCGCTGGCCGTGCTGCAGGCACGCCTGCAAGAAAAAGAGCGCAGCGAGCGCGCCAGCAAAGAGGCGGCGCTGCGCAAGGGCTTGATCGGCAGCGGCGACCGCTCCGACCGCATCCGCACCTACAACTTTCCGCAGGGGCGGGTGACCGACCACCGCATCAACCTGACGCTGTACAAGCTGGCGGCGGTGATGGAGGGCGACCTCCAGGAAATCGTGCAGGCGCTGCAGCACGCGCACGAGGCAGAACTGCTGGCCGAGCTGGGGCTGGGCGCTTGAACCCGCCGCACGCCACACCCCCTGCCCCGCCGGCCACGCCCGCCCAGGCGCTGCGGCAGGCGCAGACGCTGGGGCTGGCGCGCATCGACGCGCAAATGCTGCTGCTGCACTGCCTGGGGCGCAGCCGCCACGACCGCGCCTGGCTGATTGCCCACGACGACGACCCGCTGCCCGCGCCGGCTGCCGCGGCCTACGCCGCGCTGTGCCGGCGCCGCGCGGCGGGCGAGCCCGTGGCCTACCTGACCGGGCACAAGGCTTTTCACGGGCTGGATCTGGCGGTGGACGCCCGCGTGCTGGATCCGCGCCCCGACACCGAAACCCTGGTGGACTGGGCGCTGGAATGCGCCCACGCCCTGCCCCAGCCGCGCATTGCCGACCTGGGCACGGGCAGCGGCGCCATTGCGCTGGCGCTGCAGGCGGCCCTGCCCGCGGCGCGGCTGCTGGCTACCGACGCCAGCGCCGCTGCGCTGCAGGTGGCGCAGGCCAACGCGCGGCGCCTGGCGCTGCCGGTGCGCTTTGCACAGGCGCGCTGGCTGGTCGGCGTGCGCGGGCCATTCGACCTGATCGTCTCCAACCCGCCCTACATCGCCGCGGACGACCCGCACCTGGCGCAGCTCACGCACGAGCCGCTGTCGGCCCTGGCCAGCGGCGCCGACGGGCTGGACGACATCCGCACCATCGCCGCGCAAGCGCCGCACTGCCTGACGCCCGGTGGCTGGCTGCTGCTGGAGCACGGCTGGAACCAGGGCGAGGCGGTGCGCGGCCTGCTGCACGCACACGGCTTTGCGCAGGTGCAAACCCGGCGTGACCTGGCCGGGCAGGAGCGCTGCAGCGGCGGGCTGTGGATGGGGTGAAGTGGCGTGGTGCGGCTAGCAACTCCCTCCCCCTTTGGGAGAGGGTTGGGGTGGGGGCCAGCGACGCCGGCCCAAGGCACAACCTGCGCGCGTATCAGCCGCCCCCATCCCCGCCTTCCCCCAGAGGGGGAAGGTGCCAATCCGCCGCAGCTGGCAACTCCCTCCCCCTCTGGGGGAGGGTTGGGGTAGGGGCCAGCGACGCCGGCCCAGGGCACAACCTGCGCGTGCGCCAGCCGCCCCCATCCCCGCCTTCTCCCAGAGGGGGAAGGAGCCAATCCGCAGCGGCGCGCTGCCCCCAAAAGTCCCTGCGCCGCAAGGGTTCAGCCCCGGCAATGCGAAAATGCTCGGTTGCCGCACCATGAGACGGTGCCATCTGTTTTTTTCTGGAGCTATTGGCATGGAACAAACCACCCGCGATCGCCTGACCCAGCTGGTTCAGGGCAATGAAGTCTTGCTGTTCATGAAGGGCAACGTCGCGTTCCCGATGTGCGGCTTCTCGGGCCGTGCGGTCCAGGTTTTGAAGGCCTGCGGCCTGGAGGCTTCGCAGATTGCCTCGGTCGACGTGCTGGAAGACGACGAGGTGCGCCAGGGCATCAAGGAGTTCAGCAACTGGCCGACGATTCCGCAACTGTACGTGCGCGGCGAGTTCATCGGCGGCTCGGACATCATGATGGAGATGTATGAGTCAGGCGAGCTGCAGCAGGTGCTGGGCGCCAACAAGGCAGCCTAAGCCGGGCCGCACAACCCAACCGCCTGCGGGCGGTTTTTTTGCGCCTGTGGCGGGGGTTTGCACGGCATTGAGTGCCGTCGCGCACTGTGCTTGAATGGGCGAACGGTGCCCGCAGACCGCCCTGCCCACCCCATGCAAGCACGGCTGCAGGGCACCGCCGAAGGGGAGATGCCATGCAAGACGAATCGCACTTCAGCCTGGTCACCCGCGACGCGCCGGTGCGCCTGCCGCTGGCGCAGCTGCGCAATGTGTTCGACCCCGGCGACGTACAGCGCAAGCTGGCACGCTTGCAGGAGTCGGGCGGCCAGCACGAGTACGACAACCTGCGCAACGTCTACGAGCGCATGCTCGAACGCGGGCCCGAGCGCTTCCAGGTCAAGCCCTCGGGCGTCCCCCACATGGACGCGTTGTACGAGCAGCTGCCCAACTTTGCCCAGGTGCTCGACGACGTGCGCCGCCACGTGGCGCTGGCGCAGGACAGCGCCGACGGGCTGGAGGTGACGCCCATGCTGCTGCTGGGCCCGCCCGGTATTGGCAAGACGCACTTTGCGCGCCAGCTGGCTACTTTGCTGGGCACCGGCATGAACCTGGTGCCGATGAGCTCGATGACCGCCGGCTGGCTGCTGTCGGGCGCGTCGTCGCAATGGAAGGGCGCGCGCCCGGGCAAGGTCTTCCAGGCGCTGGTGGACGGCGAATACGCCAACCCGGTCATCGTCGTCGACGAGATCGACAAGGCCGCGGGCGACGCGCAGTACGACCCGCTGGGCGCGCTCTACGGCCTGCTGGAGCACGACACGGCGCAAGCCTTTACCGACGAGTTTGCCGACGTGGCCATCGACGCCAGCCAGGTGATCTGGATCACCACGGCCAACGACGAGCGCGGCATTCCCGAGCCCATCATGAACCGCATGAACGTGTTCGAGGTGCACGCGCCCACGCCCGAGCAGGCGCGCGCGATTGCCGCGCAGCTGTACCACGGCATTCGCGCCAGCCACGACTGGGGCCGCCACCTGGATCCCGAGCCGCAGGACGAGGTGCTGGACCTGCTGGCCCACCTGCCCCCGCGCGAGATGCGCCGCGCGCTGATGACCGGCTTTGGCAACGCTCGCCTGGCGCGGCGCAGCACGGTGCAGGCGGGCGACCTGCCGCAAGGCGACGGCGCGCGCCCGCGCATGGGTTTTGTGCAGTAAGCCCCAGCCGGTACGGCCCGCCAGGGCTGCCCGCTACACTGGCCGCCGTGGTGCGCCCCGCGCACGTTCTCCCGTCTGCCTATGAGCCTGACCCAACAACTGCTTCTGATCTGCGTGCTGATTGGCGCGAGTGCGTTTTTCTCCGTCGCCGAAATCTCGCTGGCCGCGTCGCGCCGCCTGCGCCTGCGCCAGCTGGCCGACGAGGGCGACGGCCGCGCAGCCCTGATGCTGCAGATGCAGGAGCAGCCTGGGGATTACTTCACGGTGGTGCAGATTGGCCTCAACGCGGTGGCCATCCTCGGCGGCATTGTTGGTGAGGGCGCGCTCAGCCCGGGGTTGACCGCCCTGTTGCAAAACTGGCTGCCGGAAAAATCCGCACAGTCGCTCGGTTTCGTGTTGTCGTTCCTGGTGGTCACCTCGCTGTTCATCCTGTTTGCCGACCTGCTGCCCAAACGCCTTGGCATGGCCCACCCCGAGACCGTGGCGCTGCGCGTGGCGCGCCCCATGCAATGGTGCATGGCGCTGCTGGCGCCAATGGTGTGGCTGTACAGCCGCTGCGCCGACCTGCTGCTGCGCCTGACGGGGCTGTCCAGCGTGCGCGACGACCGCATCACCAGCGAGGACATCCTGGCCATGACCGAGGCAGGCGCGCGCGCCGGCATTCTGGCGGCGCAGGAGCAGCAGGTGATTGCCAACGTGTTCGAGCTGGACTCACGCGCCGTGGCCTCTGCCATGACGCTGCGCGAGCGCGTGGCGTTTTTTCTGCGCGACGACCCGGACGAGCTGATCCGCGCGCGCATTGCGGCCGAGCCGTTTTCCACCTACCCGGTGTGCGAGGGCGACATCGACCACGTGGTCGGCTATGTGGACGCCAAGGATTTGTTTCAGCGCGTGCTCAACAACCAGCCGATCACGCTCAAGGACGACGCGCTGGTGCGCAAGGTGCTGATCGTGCCCGACCGGCTGACGCTTGCCGAGGTGCTGGAGCAGTTCCGCCACGTGCACGAGGACTTTGCGGTGCTGGTCAACGAGTACAGCCGCGTGGTTGGCGTAGTCACGCTCAACGACGTGATGAGCACCGTGATGGGCGACCTGGTCGGCCCGGACGACGAGGAGCAGATCGTGCGCCGCGACGAGAATTCGTGGCTGATCGACGGCGTCACGCCCATCGAGGACGTGCTGCACGCGCTGCAGCTCGACGAGCTGCCGCACGGCGAGGAGTACGAGACGCTGGCCGGCTTTCTGATGGTGATGCTGCGCCGCGTGCCCCGGCGCACCGACAGCGTGCTGTGGGGCGGCTACAAGTTCGAGGTGCTGGACGTGGACAGCTACCGGATCGACCAGGTCATGGTCTCGCGCCTGGAGCCGCAAGCCGATGCCGCGCCGGTGGTGGAGGGTTGAAGAAACGTTCGAGCTGCGGCGGGTTTTGTGCAGATTGACGGCGCCAAACATCCGTCGCGGCGGGGGCGCCGCTCCCACGGAATCCATTCTCTCTCTGTGGGAGCGGCGCTCTCGCCGCGATTCAACGCTCGAAAAACGACTTTCAGACCGTCTAGGAGTCTGTCGGACTTGGAAATCGTCGGCTGCAAATCGACCGCAGCGGCTCATTTTTTACCGTCTTTTTGCCCAATAGCTCGGCTATTGGGCTGCAAATCCGGCAAAAACTGTGCTCGCTGGGGCCGATTCTCGCTTTCGACGCTCCAAGTCCGACAGCCTCCTAGGACGCCGCCAGCTCGAAGTGCCAGCGCTTTTGCGCGGCGAACACCGCGTTGGGATATTGCGGCTTGCCGCGGCTGCCGTTGTAGCGGCCCAGCGCCATGTAGAGGTTGCCGCGTTCGCGATCCAGATAGTGGCGCAGGATGACGCAGCCAAAGCGCAGGTTGGCCTGCATCTGGAACAGCTTGGCGGCGTCGCCGTCGCCGATCAGGCGCGACCAGAACGGCATGACCTGCATGTATCCGCGTGCGCCGACGGATGAAACCGCGAACTTGCGGAAAGCGCTCTCCACCTGCACCAGGCCCAGCACCAGCGACACTTCCAGCCCGGCGCGGCGCGCCTCGTACCACAGCGTCTGCAAGAACTCGCGGCGCACCGTAGCGTCTGGCTTGCGCGTGCGCAGCCGCGCGCTCATCTCGGCCAGCCAGCGCAAATAGGCCAGGCGCGCCTCGGTGCTGGCAAACAGCGGCTCGGGCGGCGCCAGGTCGATCACCGCAGCGCTGAGCGCGCTGCGCACCGAGTCCATCAACGGCTCTTCCAGCTGGCCGCCGGCATGCGCCGCGGTGGGCGCGCCCAGCCACAGCGCGGGGGCCGCGGCCAGCGCGGGCAGCGACGACAGCGACAACAGGCAGGCGCGGCGCGTGCCGGCGCGCGGGTGCTGTTCGTTCTGTTCGTGGTTCTGCCCGCTGTGCATGTATCGATTTATACCGCCAGCTTGCTGCGCAGCAAGTCAGCCATTTGCGACACGTCGACCGCGGTGGCCGCGCTGTCGCGCCTGTGCTGGTACTCGACCTTGCCGTCTTTCAGGCCCTTGTCGCCAATCGTGACGCGGTGCGGCACGCCGATCAGCTCCCAGTCGGCAAACATCGCGCCGGGGCGCTCGCCGCGGTCGTCCAGGATGACGTCGACACCGGCGGCCAGCAGCTCGGCGTAGAGCTGCCCGGCCGCGGCCTTGACGGCCTCGCTGCGATCCATGCCGATGGGGCAGATGACGACGGTGAACGGCGCGATGGCGTCCGGCCAGATGATGCCGCGCTCGTCGTGGTTCTGCTCGATGGCGGCGGCGGGCAGCCGCGTGATGCCGATGCCGTAGCAGCCCATCTCGAAGAAGGCGGGCTTGCCGTCCTCGGCCAGGAAGGTGGCATTCATCGCCTTGGAATACTTGGTGCCCAGGTAGAACACATGACCCACCTCGATGCCGCGCTCGATGGCCAGCGCGCCCTTGCCGTCGGGCGACGGGTCGCCCGCGACGACGTTGCGCAGGTCGGCCACCAGATCGGGCTCGGGCAGGTCGCGGCCCCAGTTCACGCCGGTGATGTGGTAGTCCTTGCGGTTGGCACCGCAAATCCAGTCGGCCATGACGGCCACTTCGCGGTCGGCGACGACCTTGACCGGCTGCAGCAGCCCCAGCGGGCCGAGGTAGCCGGGCTCGGTGCCGAAGTGCGACTGGATCTCAGCCAGCGTTGCGAAGCGAAAGCCCACGTCCAGCCCGGGCAGCTTGGAGACCTTGACCTCGTTCATGTCGTGGTCGCCGCGCAGCAGCAGCAACCAGACCTGGCTGGCGGTAACGTTGCCGTCCTCGTCCAGCGTGTCGGTGGCCAGCACCAGCGATTTGACGGTGCTCGCCAGCGGCACGCCCAGCAGCGCGGCCACGTCGGCGCAGGTGGCCTTGCCGGGCGTGGGCGTGAGCGTTTGCGCCTGGGCGGGAGCTGGGCGCGGGCCGGTCGGCGGCGCGCTTTCGGCCTTTTCCATGTTGGCGGCGTAGTCACTGGCCGGGCAGTAGACGATGGCGTCCTCGCCGGTGGCGGCAATCACCTGGAACTCCTCGCTCAGGTCGCCGCCAATGGCGCCCGAGTCGGCCGCCACCGCACGGTAGGTCAGGCCGAAGCGGTCAAAAATGCGCCGATAGGCCTGCGCCATGACCTGGTAGCTGGCCTTGGCGGCCTCGGGGTTGCGATCGAAGGAATAAGCGTCCTTCATGGTGAACTCGCGCCCGCGCATCAGGCCGAAGCGCGGGCGGCGCTCGTCGCGGAACTTGGTCTGAATCTGGTAAAAATTGCGCGGCAGCTGCTTGTAGCTGCGCAGCTCCTGGCGCGCGATGTCAGTGATCACTTCTTCGCTGGTGGGTTGCACCACGAAGTCGCGCCCATGGCGGTCACGAATGCGCAGCAGCTCGGGGCCCATTTTCTCGAAGCGCCCCGTCTCCTGCCACAGCTCGCCGGGCTGCACCACGGGCATGGTGCATTCGACGGCGCCGGCGCGGTTCATCTCCTCGCGCACAATGGCTTCGACCTTGCGGATCACGCGCAGCCCCATCGGCATATAGGTGTAAATGCCGGCACCCAGTTTCTTGATCAGGCCGGCGCGCGTCATCAGCTTGTGGCTGACCACTTCGGCGTCCGCCGGGGCTTCCTTGAGGGTGGATACGAAAAATTGAGAGGCTTTCATCGAACGGGCTCGCTGACTGGGGTTCATCCCGCCCTGATCGCGCACGGGCGCGGTGCATAATGACCACAGTTTGAAAATTTGGGGTTCGATTATGCTTGACAGGGAAGGCTTCAGGCCCAACGTCGGCATCATCTTGCTCAACCAGAAGAACCAGGTGTTCTGGGGCAAGCGCATCCGAACTCACAGCTGGCAGTTCCCCCAGGGCGGCATCGACCGCGGGGAGACTCCGGAACAGGCAATGTTTCGGGAACTGCACGAGGAGATCGGCCTGCAGCCCCACCATGTGCGCGTGATGGCACGTACCCGGGACTGGTTGCGCTACGAGGTGCCAGATCGCTACATTCGCCGCGACGCGCGCGGCCACTATCGCGGCCAGAAACAGATCTGGTATTTGCTGCAGTTGCTGGGCCATGACTGGGACTTGAATCTGCGCGCGACCAATCACCCGGAGTTCGACGCCTGGCGCTGGAACGATTACTGGGTGCCGCTGGACGTGGTCGTCGAGTTCAAGCGCGGCGTCTATGAAATGGCGCTGACCGAGCTGGCCCGCTTTGTGCCGCGCCACGAGAACCGCAACCGCTACCTGCGCAGCGGCATGCGCGCGCGCAACGCCGACGACCGCGAGCCTTTGGGCCACACCATGACCACCCAGCGCGGCAATGCCCGCCTGCTCAAGCCCGGCATGGAGCTGCCGCCGGGCGCGACCTTCGACCCCGATCCGCACGCCAGCCAGGCACCCACGGCCGGCGCGCGCGAGTTCTCGCACGCCGACAAGGTATCGCCACGCAACTGATTCCATTTCTATATCGATCGAGTACGCGAAGGTGAAGCGCAGACAGTGCTGTAGCACGACAAGCGAAGCCGACAAAGTAATCGGTTGATATGGAAATGGAATGAGCGCGCGGCGCCCCTCGCCAGGCCAAGCGGGGGTGCATGGCCGCTGCGGTTGCGGTTACGCCGAGGTCATCAGCACCAGGTTGTCGCGATGCACCATCTCGTGCTCGGCGACGTAGCCCAGCAGCGGCTCCAGCTCATACGAATGCTTGCCGCACAACCGGCGCGCCTCGGCGCTGGCGTAGTTGGCCAGGCCGCGGGCGACTTCGAGCCCCTTCGCGTCGCGAATCGCAATCACGTCGCCGCGCGCAAAGTCGCCCTGCACAGCCACCATGCCCACGGGCAGCAGGCTCTTGCCGTCGCGCAGCAGCTTGTTGACCGCGCCAGCGTCCACGGTCACGGCACCTTGCAACTGCAGGTGGTCGGCCATCCACTGCTTGCGCGCCTGCTTCTTGGGTGTCTGTGCCACCAGCAGCGTGCCAATGGCCTCGCCGCGCGCCAGGCGGATCAGCACGTCGGGCTCGCGCCCCCAGGCGATCACCGTCGAAGTGCCCGAGCCCGCAGCGCGCTTGGCGGCCAGGATTTTGGTGATCATGCCGCCGCGCCCGATCGACGAGCCCGCGCCGCCGGCCATGGCCTCCAGCGTCACGTCGCCGGCGCGCGCCTCGTGCACGAACTGCGCGGACGGGTCGCGCCGGGGGTCGGCGGTGTACAGGCCCTTCTGGTCGGTCAGGATGACGAGCGCATCGGCCTCGACCAGGTTGGCCACCAGCGCGCCCAGCGTGTCGTTGTCGCCAAACTTGATCTCGTCGGTGACCACGGTATCGTTTTCGTTGATGACCGGCACCACGCCCAGGCGCAGCAGCGCCAGCAGCGTGGCGCGCGCGTTCAGGTAGCGCTCGCGGTCGGCCAGGTCGGCATGGGTGAGCAGCACCTGCGCGCTGCCCAGGCCTTGCTCGCGCAGCTTGGTCTCGTACATCTGCGCCAGCCCCATCTGGCCGACGGCGGCGGCAGCCTGCAGCTCATGTACCTCGCTGGGGCGCTGGGCCCAGCCCAGGCGCTTCATGCCTTCGGCCACCGCGCCGCTGGAGACCATGATGACCTCGCGCCGCGGCGCGTCGTCGCCATGCATCAGCTGCGCGAGCTGGCGCGCCCATTCGCCGACGGCGGCCTCGTCCAGCCCCCGGCCCTCATTGGTCACCAGGCTGGAGCCCACCTTGACCACGATGCGACGCGCGTCGCTCAAAACATTGGATGCCATGTTCAATCCGGAAAGCCCGCAGCGCGCCACCGGCCGGCGCAACCCGATGCGGGCGGAAAGTGCTATTGCTCTTCGTCGGCGCCGAGCGCAAAGCGCGGGTCAACCTCGACGGGCTCCTGCAGGGCCTTCTGCTGCGCGTGCACATGCTGGTAGATGGACTGCACCAATGGCTGGCAGCCTTCGCGCGTGAGGGCCGAGATCTCGAACACCGGCCCCTTCCACTTGAAGCGCTTGACGAAGTCCTTGACGCGCGCGGCGCGCTCCTCGGCAGGCACCATGTCCAGCTTGTTGAGCACCAGCCAGCGCGGCTTGGCATAGAGCTCGGCGTCGTATTTCTTCAGCTCGCCGACGATGGCCCGCGCCTGCGCGACCGGATCGACACTGTCGTCGAACGGCGCCATGTCGACCACGTGCAGCAGCAGCCGGGTACGCTGCAGATGGCGCAAAAACTGGTGACCCAGCCCCGCCCCCTCGGAAGCGCCCTCGATCAGGCCCGGAATGTCGGCCACGACAAAGCTTTGCTCCGGCCCCACGCGCACCACGCCCAGATTGGGGTGCAGCGTGGTGAACGGGTAGTCGGCAATCTTGGGCCGCGCGTTGGAGACTGCGGCAATGAAAGTGGACTTGCCCGCGTTGGGCATGCCCAGCAGGCCGACGTCGGCCAGCACCTTCAGTTCGAGCTTGAGGTTTTTCTTCTCACCCGGCCAGCCGGGCGTCTTCTGCCGGGGCGCACGGTTGATCGAACTCTTGAAACGCAGGTTGCCAAACCCGCCATCGCCGCCCTTGGCAATGGTTACCACCTCGCCGGGCGTGAGCAACTCGTAGAGCACCTGGCCGGTCTCGGCATCGGTGACGATGGTGCCCACCGGCATCTTGAGCGTAATGTCGCTGCCTGCGGCGCCGAACATGTCCGAGCCCTTGCCGTGCTCCCCGCGCTTGGCCTCGTGGCGGCGCGAGAAGCGGTAGTCGACCAGCGTGTTCAGGTTAGGGTCGGCCACTGCAAAGACATGGCCGCCGCGGCCGCCGTCGCCGCCGTCCGGACCGCCGAATTCCTTGTATTTCTCGTGCCGGAACGACACACAGCCGTTGCCGCCGTCGCCGGCAACAACATCGATAAAGGCCTCATCGACGAATTTCATGGGAAGCAGTGTACAAAAGCAAGAGGGGCGGGAAAGAGGCGTATCCGCATCAAAACGGACAGACTGCCAACGACAAAAGCCCCGACGAAGCGGGGCTTTGCTGCAAAGGGTGCCTTGTAGGCAGCCTCAGACTGCCGTCACGCTCACCGTGTGCTTGGACAGCGCACCCTTGGTGCCGAACGACACGTGGCCGTCAACCAGTGCAAACAGCGTGTGATCCTTGCCAATGCCGACATTGTCGCCAGGGTGGACACGCGTGCCGCGCTGGCGCACGATGATGGAGCCGGCGCTGATCAACTGGCCGCCATAGGCCTTCACGCCAAGCATCTTGGGCTTGGAATCGCGCCCGTTACGCGTAGAGCCGCCGCCTTTTTTCTGTGCCATGACTAACTCTCCTTAGGCAGTGATCGCACCGATTTGCAGCTCGGTGAACTGCTGGCGGTGGCCCTGGCGTTTCTGGTAATGCTTACGACGGCGCATCTTGAAGATATGCACCTTGTCGTGCTTGCCGTGCGCCACCACAGTGGCCTTGACGGCTGCGCCGGACACCAGAGGCGTGCCCACCTTCAGTTCAGCGCCGTTGCCGACAGCCAGAACCTGGTCGATCACGATCTCCTGGCCAACGTCCGCAGCAATCTGTTCTACCTTAATTTTTTCGCCGACGGCAACGCGATACTGCTTGCCACCGGTTTTTATGACCGCGTACATGTAAACCTCTTTGATTGGAGTCTCCGCAAAAGAATTTTTGCAGAATCAGGGATTGTACGACTTTTCCGTGTCGAGCGCACCTTCTTGCCCCTTGTCCAGCAATAACACACCGCGCACGCTTCCTATAATCAATTGTTCCCTTATCTGCAGACCAGACCATCTTGGACGCAACCCTCCCCAGCTCGGCCAACCCCCTCGCCCTGATCGCCAGCGACATGCGCGAGGTCGACGCCGTCATCGCCCAGCGCCTGCAATCGTCCGTGCCCCTGGTGGCGGACGTGGCCCAGCACATCATCTCGGCCGGCGGCAAGCGCCTGCGCCCGGCACTGCTGCTGCTGTTCAGCGGCGCCCTGGGCTACCAGGGCCGCCAGCACTACAACCTGGCCGCGGTCGTGGAGTTCATCCACACCGCCACCTTGCTGCACGACGACGTGGTCGACGAGTCCACGCTGCGCCGCGGCCGCCCCACGGCCAACGTGCGCTTTGGCAACCCCGCCAGCGTGCTCGTGGGCGATTTTCTGCACTCGCGCTCCTTCCAGATGATGGTGGAGACAGGCCAGATGCGCGTGATGCAGATCCTGGCCGACGCGACCAACGTCATCGCCGAAGGCGAGGTGCAGCAGCTGATGAACACGCACGACGCGTCGCTGTCGACCGAGCAATACCTGTGGGTCATCCGCTCAAAGACCGCCAAGCTGTTCGAGGCCAGCGCCCGCCTGGCTGCCGTGCTCATGGGCAGCGACGCCGCCACCGAACAGGCCTGTGCCACCTACGGACAGGCACTGGGAACGGCCTTCCAGGTCATCGACGACGCGCTGGACTACGACGGAGACGCCCACGAATTGGGCAAGAACCTGGGCGACGACCTGCGTGAAGGCAAGGTCACGCTACCGCTCATCATCGCCATGCAGCGAAGCGACGCCGAGCAATGCGCACGCCTGCGCAAGATCATCGAAGAAGGCAGCACCGACCAGCTGCACACCGTGATCGACGTCATCCACGCCACTGACGCCCTCACTGCTACCCACGCCGCAGCGGCGGAACAGGCGCAGCAGGCAATCGATGCAATTTCCATGCTTCCTCGCAATTCACACACCGAAGCTTTGCTACAATTGGCGGCTCAGCTTTTGGTGCGCAGGAATTGAACGCCTGCGCAAGCCAAAGGCTTTCGGGGTGTAGCTTAGCCTGGTAGAGCGCTACGTTCGGGACGTAGAGGCCGGAGGTTCGAATCCTCTCACCCCGACCAGGATTCAAGAGTCAAATCAAGCGCTTAGCTGGTTTGGCTCTTTTTCTTTGTGCATAGCAATTCAGAGTAAATCACCTTATCTGATGGCCCAACAATGGCCCAGGGCTTGGGATGCTCTTGCTGCTGGTAGCAACCCGACTCTATACTGCTATTCACGACAAACCAGTGTGGCAGGTTGGCGGAGTGGATAGGCGTCCTCCGTCCTCACTCAGGAAGCGCCTGCACGTTCCTCGGGGGATTCAGCGATAACCCGGCACGCCAATCACTGCGCCCGAAATTCCTGGGCCATCTTCCCGGTGGACTGTCGCAGCGCGAATACGCGCGACGAGATGCTGAAGTTAGGTTGAGCTTCCTCCAACCGCGCTCTTCGATCTCGGCAGGGCTCTGGTCTCGAAAACTGTCAATCGCTCCACGAGCCGCCTGTCGGCTCACGACGAGTTTTCGAGCCATGCAACTTCCCCTGCTGCCAGAAGCGCAAGCTGGCACTCCCATCGTTCGCGCAACCCTTGACTCCCCATCTGCCCCCGTGCGGGTGCTCTTCACCGAGGACTTGTCCCGGATGCTGGGCAAGAGCGTCACCACGATCCGTACCTTTGCCACCAGTTCCAAGTACAGCCACCTGATCCCCCGCCCGTTCAAGATGCCAGGCAGCCGCAGGCTGTGCTGGTACGAACGCGATGTGCTCGCCTGGATCGAGTCCACCAAGCCTGCAGAACCACCGCCCCCACAGCGACCACGCGGGCGCCCCACCAAAGCAGAGCAGATAGCCCGCCAACGCTGGGCCACGACGACTTTCACCCAGCTAAACACTTGAACAGTGGGAGCCGAAATCACCAGCGCGTCCAAACCGCGCTCGGCTTCCCCGTTTGACGATGCACTGAATTGGCTCTATCGGAAGAACGCTGAAGTGACGGCTCACGCCGCGGCAGCGACAGCTCACCTGCGCCGCAGCCCTCTTTCCGTCAGCATCGAACAAACAGCCACGGGAACTATCCCGAAAATCCAACCCAAAGACAAGGTTGGTACTGGCCGTGCGCTCACACGCGCCGAATCCGCGCTGATCCTGGCAGGGGGAAAAATTGCGGCGACGATGCCCGAAGGGCAGGACATGGCGTTCACTCATGCCGTTCTTTGCCAAGTCGGGCTGCCACGCGCCAAGGTCGAAGGTCGGGAATTCATGCGCCAGTCCGGGGCCGCATGGGTGAACGTGCAAGCAGGCCTTCTGGATGAAGGCAAAGGGCCTGTGGTGCAGCCTGTGCCCTACGGCCCGATGCCCCGCCTGGCGCTGGCGTGGATCTCCACCTATGCGTTACGCACCGGAGAACAGGAAATCTACATCGGAAACAGCGCCGCCGAGTTCCTGCGGCTCATGGGCATGGGTGACGACGGCAAACGCTATGCAACCTTGCGCAAGCAGATGCACGCTCTTGCCGCCTGTCGCTTGCAGCTTGGCTTCAAAGGCCGCACCTACAACGGGCAGCCAGTAGAGCAGTTCGACGCATGGCAGAGCAACAAGGACACGGCGCAGCGTTCGCTTTGGCCGGGAGTGATGCGGCTTTCCGAAAGCTACTTTGGTTCATTGATCGAAAGCGCCGTGCCGCTCGACAACCGCGCATTGATGGCACTCAAAGGCTCCGCGCTGGCGCTCGACGTATATGCATGGCTGGCCCATCGTCTGCATCGCATCGAGGGCAAGGGCATCATCTTGCACTGGCATTCACTGCGGGAGCAGTTCGCGCAAGAGTACACAGGCAAGGATGCCGACAAAGATTTCAAAAAGAAATTTCTTCCCGCGCTGCGAAAAGTGCTCGTAGCTTATCCACAGGCCAAGGTACAGCAAGTCAGGGGCGGGATACTGCTGAATGGCTCCCCCCCGCCAATCCCTTTTAGGGGTGGGCCGACGAAGTAGCCCCCCCAAAGCTCTTAATCACCACACACATTTCTTGACTCTATGAGTACCCTACGTAGGGATAAAACCCATACGTCCGTGCTCGTTGCCAGTGAATAGCTCGACCTTCACCCCGTCGAGCGTTTCGTCGCCCGGAAGCTGGTGGCTGTTCTCGATGATGATGACTTGTGCGTCGATGAAGGATGACTTCACGCTCTCCCAGAAATGCTTCTTGATGTCGTGCGGGAACGCCGACTCGCCGGCGTCCGGCTCCTCGTAAACGAGCAGTGGAGAGTCAATTAGGACGAAGTTGGGGAACGGACGCTCGTCCTCGATGCAAAGGCGAAGGAGCGCGAGGTTGAATGCCGCTCGCGTAATAGCTCGTACGCCCTTGCCGGGGCGTGTCCGAATTTTTGTGTAAACGGGTCGGACTTCAATTGACGGAGATGCGGTCTCCGAACTGAATGGTAAAGCGGGTCAGCGCGGCCTTCCAATCCCGGATGGGCATGGTCCACTTCT
>NZ_BAABBP010000038.1:0-28836 GCF_039538025.1 Comamonas faecalis | reverse complement strand
CAGCACCTGGCGGGGATGAAGGACAGCAAGGTGATCGTTGCGATCAACAAGGACGCGGAGGCGCCGATCTTTGGCGTGGCCGACTATGGGTTGGAGGCGGATTTGTTTGCGGCCGTGCCGGAGATGGTCAAGGCTTTGTGAGCGCCTTCGTCAGTCATTCAAATCAGAGAGCGGCCACAAGGCCTGGCTGCTTTCAAAGCAACGCTGCGCGCCCGTGACCGGATCCGTGAACTCCAGCCGCCGCGCGAGCAGTTGCAGCGGCCGGGAGTAGTCGCCCGGCGCGGCGTCGCAGACTTCGGGATACAGCGCATCGTGCGCAATCGGCATGCCCAGCGCGGCCATCTGCACGCGCAACTGGTGGCGCTTGCCGCTGACGGGCTCCAGCCGGTAGCGCGCCATGCCGCCCAGGCGCTGCAGCACGTCGATGCGGGTGAGGGCATTGGGCTCGCCCGGCGCTTCGTGCATGCGAAAGAAATCGCCGCATTCCTGCAGGCGGCTGGCGTGTTGCAGCGGAAAGGCCAGATCGCCGCGCCAACGGGCATTGGCCTCGTAGACCTTGCGCACCGCACGATCGCGAAACAGCGCCTGGTAGCGCCCGCGCGTGGCGCGCTGCGTGGAAAACAGCACCAGGCCGGCGGTGTCGCGGTCGATGCGGTGAACGGGTGATAGCTCGCGCAGCCCCAGCTTGCGGCGCAGGCGCACCAACAGCGTGTGCTGCAGATAGCGCCCAGCCGGAGCGACGGGCAGAAAATGCGGTTTGTCGGCGACCAGCAGATGCTCATCCTGGTAGAGCACCTGCTCTTGAAACGGTATGCAGGCCTCATCCACCAGTTCGCGGTAGTAGTACAGCCGCAGGCCAGCCACAAAGAGGCGCTCGGGTGTGACGCGCACGCCATGCTCATCGACCACCTCGCCCAGCAGCATGCGCCGCAGCCAGTCATCGCGCGACACCAGTGGCAGGCGCTGCGCGAGAAAGTCCAGCATGCTGCCCTGCCCCCGGCTGGGCAGCACCACACAGCTGGGCGCCACGCCGTCGCGCAGCGGCAGAACCTGAGGGTCGTGGGTGTTGTACATCCTGGAGCCGCCGGACAAAGTCAAACGGACTGCAGTGCGGCAACTGCAGTCCGTTGGATAGTAATGGCCGGCGTGGCGGGCCCTCTTGCAAGTGTCTTACCAAGCTGCACCACACTCCGCACCTTGGGCCGGAATATACGGATAAAAATTGCTCTGTTTGGTGAAATTGTGGAATTTGCTCTCACCCTGTCTCACTCGCACTGCATCTCCCGCCAATTGTTCCCAGGATAGATGCGGCAGTCAAAAGCGGCGACTGTGGGACGAAAAAGCCGCGCACGGCCAGGCGATTGCCGCGCAGCAGACGGCTGCTGCCCGGTGCGGCGGGCGCTGGCGCTTGAGGCGGCCCCGACGTCATTGCTTTTCTTGCTCTTTGCCCTTGGCAGCGCCACCCGGCGCACGCGCCGACGGCACGCGCCAGCCATGGCGTATCGCGCCGTAGCGCAGCGCAAAGCACAGCAGGCCGCCAGCGGCTGTGCTGGCGACGGGCGAGAGCTGCAGCGCATACCCGGCCACGACCACCAGCGCGCCGGCCAGCGCGGCGAGCGCGTACAGGTCGGCGCGCAGCACCACGGGTATCTCGCGCACCAGCATGTCGCGCAGCATGCCGCCGCCAATGCCGGTCAGCATGCCCAGCAGCGCGGCCATGGGCGGGATCAGCCCGTATTCCAGCGCTTTTTCGGCGCCGGCCACCGCAAAAAACGCCAGCCCTATCGCATCCAGCCACTGCACCGAATGCTTGAAGCGCGTGACCAGCGGGTGCCAGAAGAACACGATGGCGCCGGCCAGCACCGAGACGCTGACGTAGTAGCCGCTGGCAATGGCCGCCGGCGGCACCGCGCCGATGAGCAGGTCGCGCGTCATGCCGCCCGCGTTGCCCGCGGCAAACGCCAGCACCATGACGCCGAAGATGTCCAGCCGGTGGCGCACCGCCGCCGCCGCGCCGCTGAGCGCAAAGACGAAGGTGCCGCCCAGGTCGAGCGTTACCAGCAGCGGGCCGATGACGTTGGTGTTCATGTGCTTGCGGCTTGCATGCCGTCGTGTGTTGTACGGGATGTGGCGCCGCCTTTGCGGGGCGGTGGTACGGGAGCAATCGTATCGGCCCTGCGCCGGAGTGCCGGCAAGATGCCGGCACTCCAATCGCAGCGAGGGCGCCGCGCCTACGGAATGCCAGGTTCCGTGGCGGGAGCGGCGCCCTCGCCGCGATGGGCGCCGCCGGCCATCTGCGCGCGTGCGCTGTCGCGCGCCTGGGCCAGCAGCAGCTGCAGCTGCGCCTGCATGGCGGGCGGGCAGTCCTGCAGCAGCTCGGCGGCCAGCGCCGCGCGCTCCGCGGCCAGCCGGCCAAACAGCTGCTGGCCCTGCGCGCTCAGGCGCAGCTGGCGCACGCGCCGGTCTTGCGCGCTTTCGCTGCGCAGCAGCCAGCCTTTGTCCTGCAGCTGCGCCAGCATGCGCGCCATCTGCGCTTTGTCCACGCGGCTGTGCTCTACCAGCCTTTTTTGCGTGCATCCGGGGTGCTCGCCCACTTTCATCAGCACGCGCAGTTCGCCAAAGCTCAGCTGCGGGCACACCACGGCCAGGCGCTGGCGCATGCGCATGCGAAAAATGCGCAGCAGCTCGTGCAAAGTGTCAAAGACGTCGATGGGCTGGAAACTGGAAGCTGGAGTCGGCATGGATGGGCAGCTTATAAAACGGTTGACCAAGTCTACCGATCATATGACAATCAGTTGACTTTATCAACCATTTGAATCGCCATGCCCATCTCGCCTTCCACTCCCCTGATCCAGCGCGTGCGCCACCCGTTTGCCGCCCGCCACGTGCAACTGCTGGCACGCCAGGCCGTCAGCCCCGGCTTTGTGCGCCTGACGCTGGGCAGCCCCGCGCTGGCAGGTTTCGTCAGCGCGGGCTTTGACGACCACGTCAAGCTCATCCTGCCGCAGGCCGGACAGGACAGGCCCAACCTGCCCGCCATCGTCGACGGCCGCCCGTACATCGACGGGCCGCGCCCGACGATGCGCGACTACACGCCGCTGCATTTCGACGCGCAGAACAACACCCTGCAGGTGGAATTTGCCATTCACGGCAGCGGCCCGGCCGCCGACTGGGCGCGCAGCGCGCCGATTGGCGACTGGGCCGGGCTGGCCGGCCCGCGCGGCAGCATGGTGGTTCCTGCCGATCTCGACTGGCATGTGCTGCTGGGCGACGAGTCGGCCATGCCGGCCATCGAGCGCCGCCTGGCCGAGCTGCCCGAGGGCACGCGCGCCATCGTGCGCGTGCAGGTGCAAGACCCGGCCGACCAGCGCGCCTGGACCAGTCGCGCGGCGCTGGACTGCGTGTTCACCGACTCGCTGGCGCGCGCCGTCGACCAGCTGGCGCTGCCCGCCGGCAGCGGCTTCGTCTGGGGCGCGGGCGAGAACGCGCTGATGCAGTCGCTGCGCGCGCCGCTGCTGGCCAAGGGCGCCGACGCCAAGCGCATGCGCCTGTCGGCCTACTGGAAGCGCGGCGTGGCCGATCACCATGAGGAGCTGGCGGAATGAGCGGGCCGCTTTCAGGATGTCGCAGCAAGCGCCCAGCGGATATGGGAGTGACTGGTTTCATCATCAGGCAAAGGCAACCGGCGGCGCCGGTATTCACTCCCTCTCCCTCAGGGAGTGAGTGAGGATGAGGGCCGGCGACCTCATCCGAAGCACGTCGCCGACCAATCTGCGAATCCCTTGCAGGGAAACCCCCGAAGCCACCAGCCTCCGGCTGCAGCCACGGGCATGCAAGCCATCGCGAACCGATGTCTCGCCCGCACCAGCGCAGCGCTGGCAAGTGCCGCACAATGGCCGCCATGCAGCTTCACTTCATCGCCAACCAGGGCCAGCCCTCCTCCGGCGGCCGCACGATCGAGGTCATCGACCCCTCGTATGGCCAGCCGTTCGACACCATCCAGCGCGGAACGCCCGAGGACATCGACGCCGCGGTGCGCGCCGCGCGCCAGTGTTTTGACGAGGTGTGGCGCAAGACCGCGCCGGTCGAGCGCTCGCGCCTGCTGATGCGGCTGTCGGCCAAGATCACCGAGCATGCCGATGAACTGGCCGCGCTGGAACAGCGCGACTGTGGCAAGCCCACCCGCCAGGCGCGTGCCGACGCCGCGGCGCTGGCGCGCTATTTCGAGTTCTACGCCGGCGCCTGCGACAAGCTGCACGGCGAGACCATTCCCGCGGCCGACGGTTACAGCGTGCTGACCTGGCGCGAGCCACACGGCGTGACCGGCCACATCGTGCCGTGGAACTATCCGATGCAGATCTTTGGCCGCTGCGTGGGCGCGGCGCTGGCCGCGGGCAACACCTGCGTGGTCAAGCCGGCCGAGGACGCCTGCCTGTCGCTGCTGCGCGTGGCCCAGCTGGCGGCCGAGGCGGGTTTTCCTGCCGGCGCGCTCAACATCGTCACCGGCTACGGCCACGAGGTGGGCGACGCCCTCGCCCGTCACCCGGGCGTGCAGCACGTGAGCTTTACCGGCAGCCCCCGCGTGGGCACGCTGATCCAGCAGGCCGCGGCCGAGCACCACTGCCCGGTGACGCTGGAGCTGGGTGGCAAAAGCCCGCAAATCGTGTTTGCCGACGCCGACCTGGACGCGGCGCTGCCGGTGCTGGTGGGCGCCATCATCCAGAACGCCGGCCAGACCTGCTCGGCCGGCTCGCGCGTGCTGATCGAACGCGACATCTACGAGCCGCTGCTCGCGCGCCTGGCGCGCGCCTTCGAGGGCCTGCGCGTGGGCCCGGCTGCCATGGACCTGGAGCTTGGGCCTCTGATCCGCCAGAGCCAGCAGCAGCGCGTGTGGGACTTTCTCTCGGATGCGCAGGCCGCCGGCATTGCGGTGGCGGCGCAGGGCCACATCGTCGACGAGGCGCCGGACACCGGCTTTTACCAGGCGCCCACGCTGCTGCGCGACGTGCCGCCCGAGCACCGCCTGGCGCAGGAGGAAATCTTCGGCCCGGTGCTGTGCGCCATGCCGTTTGACGGGGAAGACCACGCGGTGCAACTGGCCAACGCCACGGCCTACGGGCTGGTCGCCGGCATCTGGACGCGCGACGGCGGCCGCCAGCTGCGCATGGCGCGGCGCGTGGAAAGCGGCCAGGTGTTCATCAACAACTATGGTGCAGCCGGCGGCGTGGAACTGCCGTTTGGCGGCGTCAAGGCCAGCGGCCACGGCCGCGAAAAAGGCTTCGAGGCGCTGTATGGCTTCACCACGCTCAAGACCGTGGCCATCCGCCACGGGTAACCCGCCCTCCCGCCGCCGCGGGCGCACTCGGCGCCCGGGCGCATCTGCAACGACATGCCACTTCCTCCCCCCGTATCACGCACCGCGCGCCACCTGCGCCGCGTCACTTACCACGGCTATGAACGCGACGACGGCCTGTGGGACATCGAAGGCGAGCTGATCGACAGCAAGCCCGTGGACACCCCCATCCTGCGCGAGCCCGGCACTGTGCGCCCCGCCGGCGCGCCCATCCACCTCATGCGGCTGCGCGTGACCGTCGACCGCCAGCTGACGGTGCACGCCATTGCCGCGGCCATGGACGCGCACCCGCTGCACGACTGCCAGCAGGCGCTGCAGGCAATGCAGTCCATGGTCGGCGCCAACATGGCGCGCGGCTGGCGCCAGGCCATCCAGCACAACCTGGGCGGCGTGGCCGGTTGCACCCATATGCGCGAGCTGCTGTTCAACCTGGCCACGGCCGCGTTCCAGAGCATCAGCAGCGCCTTTGACGCGCAGGGCGACGCCCCGCCGCGCCATCTGGGCCAATGCACCGGCTGGGCCTTCGACGGCCGCGGCGTGCGCGAGTACTACCCGCAGTTCCACAAAAAGGCGCTAGTACGGCAACCAGGAAGTAGAGGAACACAATGAAAGCGATGGATTCGTGCTCAGGGCAAGGCGCAAACCGCAGCGATAGCCGTAGCTATCGCGAGGATTTGCAACGCCGCCATGGGTGCGAAGACGCGCTTTCATGTTTCGATATTTCCGGGTTGCTGTACTAGAACGCCAGACCTGACCACAACCCAACCCAGCCCAAAAAGGAGACACCCATGCGCGTGCGCGACAAGGTCATCATCGTCACCGGCGCCGGCAGCGGCATTGGCGAGGGCATTGCCCGGCGCCTGGCCGCCGAAGGCGCGCGCGTGCTGGCCAACGACATCGACGAGGCGGCGGGCGGGCGCGTCGCCGAGGCGATCCGCGACGGCGGCGGGCAGGCGGATTTTCAGCGCGCCGACGTCACCCGCAGCGCCGACGTGGCCGCGCTCGTCGCGCGCGCGGTGCAGTTGCATGGCCGGCTGGACGTGGTAGTCAACAACGCCGGCTGGACGCACCGCAACCGCCCGATGCTGGAGGTGAGCGAGGAGGAGTTCGACCGCGTCTACGCGGTCAACGTCAAGAGCATCTACCTGTCGGCGGTGCACGCGGTGCCGGTGATGCGCGCAGGCGGTGGCGGCAGCTTCATCAACATCGCGTCGACCGCCGGCATCCGTCCGCGCCCGGGGCTGACCTGGTACAACGGCAGCAAGGGCGCGGTCATCACGACGAGCAAGTCGATGGCGGCCGAGCTGGGGCCGGACAACATCCGCGTCAACTGCATCAACCCGGTCTTCAACCCCGACACCGGCCTGGCCGCCGAGTTTGCCGGTGGCCCGGTGGACGAAGCGCGCCGCGCCAAGTTCCTGGCCACCATCCCGCTGGGACGCTTCTCCACCGCGCTGGACGTGGCCAATGCCGCGCTGTACCTGGCCAGCGACGAGGCCGCCTTCATCAGCGGCACCTGCATCGAGGTCGACGGCGCGCGCTGCGTGTGATTGCGCTGCCACGCCCCAATATCAATACTCAATACGACTTGGGCAGCCCCAGCACCTTCTCGGCGATGAAGCACAGGATGAGCTGCGGGCTCACCGGCGCCAGGCGCGGAATCCACGACTCGCGCATGTAGCGCTCGACGTGGTACTCCTTGGCGTAGCCCATGCCGCCGTGCGTGAAGATGGCGCGCTCGCAGGCGCGATAGCCGGCCTCGGCGCCCAGAAACTTGGCGGCGTTGGCCTCGGCCGCGCAGCTCCTGCCCTGGTCGTACAGCCAGGCGGCCTTCTGCACCATCAGGTGCGCGGCCTCCAGATCCATCCAGGCCTCGGCCAGAGGGTGCTGTATGCCCTGGTTCTTGCCAATCGGCCGGCCAAACACTTCGCGCTCGGCCGCGTAACCGGCCGCACGCGCCAGTGCCGCGCGCCCCAGGCCCACGGCCTCGGCGGCGATCAGGATGCGCTCGGGGTTCATGCCGTGCAGGATGTACGAGAAGCCCTTGCCCTCCTCGCCCACGCGGTCCTCCACGGGAATGCGCAGGCCGTCGATAAAGAGCTGGTTGGTGTCCACGCACTTGCGGCCCAGCTTGGCGATCTCGCGCACCTCCACCTTGCTGCGGTCCAGGTCGGTATAGAACAGCGTCAGGCCCTCGGTGCCCTTGCATTCCTCCACCGGCCGGGTGCGCGCCAGCAGCAAGATCTTGTTGGCCACCTGCGCGGTGGAGATGAAGACCTTCTGCCCGCTGACGACGTAGTGATCACCCTGGCGCACCGCGCGCGTCTGCAGCTTCAGCGTGTTCAGGCCGGCGTTGGGCTCGGTCACGCCAAAGCAGGCCTTGTCGCGGCCCTCGATCAGCGGCGGCAGCCAGCGCTTTTTCTGCTCGTCGGTGCCAAACACCACGACCGGGTGCAGGCCGAAGATGTTCATGTGCACAGCCGACGCGCCCGACAGGCCCGCGCCCGTGGCCGAGATGGTGTGCATCATCAGCGCGGCCTCGCTTATCCCCAAGCCCGCGCCGCCGTATTCCTCGGGCATGGCAATGCCCAGCCAGCCCGATTCGGCCAGCGCCTGGTGAAAGTCGTGCGGAAAGCCGCCCTCGTTGTCCTTCTTGAGCCAGTAGTCGGCATCGAAGGGTGCGCAGACGCGCTCGATCGCGTCCTTGATCTGCTGCTGCTCGGGGGTCAGGTCGAAATTCATGGCTGTGTACTCGCTTCGGGGCGGATCACCTTGTCGGGCGACTCGCCATAGGGAGGGCTGTAGACCACCAGCAGCTTGACGGGCTGCTCGCTGGTGACGGTGAAAACATGCATTTTGTCGGCCGGGAAGAAGCACATGTCGCCCGGCACCATGTCGAAGGCCTCGCCCTCGACCTCGGCGCGGGCCGTGCCCTCCAGCAGGTAGCAGGCCTGCTCTATTCCCGGGTGGGCGTGTGGCAGTGCGCCGCCGCCCTTGTGCAGCGTGCCCAGCAGCACCTCCATCTGCCTGGCACCCACGGTCTCGGGGCCGATCAGGCGCTGGTTGAAGGTGTGATGGTGGTTGGCAGGCTGGTAGCTGGGTACGTCGGCGCTGCGCACCAGGTAGCGGGATGGGGTCGTTGGCATCTTGTGGGTCTCCTTGATGTGATCGTTGCAGGCAGCGCGGGGTGTCAATCGTGGGCGGATCGGCAGGCGCCACAGGCCAGCAGCGCGTCGATGTCCGCCTCACCGTAGCCGGCCTGGGCCAGCACGGCGCGCGTGTCCTGGCCCAGGCGCGGCGCTGCGCACAGCTGCGCCGGCGGCACGGTGTGCGACCAGTGGGTAGGCGTGGCCAGCGTGTGGATGAACCCCTCGGTCGGGTGCTCGCACTCGCGCACAAAGCCGCTGGCGCGCAGCTGCGGGTCGTGCAGCAGGTCTTCGGGGCCGTTCATCGGCATGTTGGGCACGTCGGCCGCATCCAGCAGCACACGCCACTGGGCGGTGGTGCGCGTGCGCATCAGGCGCGCCACCTCGGCATAAACGGCATCGATGTGCTCGGCGCGCGCGCCATGGGTGGCAAAGCGCGGGTCGCGCCCCAGGCCGTCGGCCTCACCGATGGCCTCGAAGAAGCTGCGCCAGTGCTTGTCGTTGTAGATCAGCACGCACAGCATGCCATCCTGCGTGGCGTAGGGGCGCCGGTGCGGCGTGAGCAGCCGCGTGTAGCCGGCGTCGCCCAGCGGCGGCTCGAAGGTCAGGCCGGCCATGTGGTCGCCCAGCACGAATTGCGCCATGGCCTCGAACATCGGCACCACGATTGCCTGACCCTGGCCAGTGCGCTCGCGTGCAAACAGCGCCGCCGTGACGGCGTAGACCGCGTGCAGGCCGGTCACGCGGTCGGCCAGCGTCACCGGCGCATAGCCGGGCTCGGCCGCGCCGTAGCGCTGGGTCAGCCACGGAATGCCCGTGGCGCCCTGGATCAGGTCGTCGTAGGCCGGCCGCGCGGCGTCCGGTCCGCGCTGGTCGAAGCCGCAGCAGCTCACATGGATGATGGCCGGGTTGCGCTGGCGCACCGCCTCGTAGTCCAGCCCCAGGCGCGCCAGCGCCTGCGGGCGCACGTTGCTGATCAGCACGTCGCTGGTCTCGGCCAGCCGCAGCGCCGCCTCCAGCCCCTGCGGGTTCTTCAGGTCGAGCACCACGCTCTTCTTGCCCGCGTTGGCGTTCAAAAAGATGGGGCCCATGCCCGGGTGGCGCATCGGGCCGATGTGACGCATGTTGTCGCCCGCGGGCGTCTCGACCTTGATGACCTCGGCGCCCAGCTGCGCCAGGATTTGCGTGGCGAAAGGCCCGAGGACGACCGAGGTCAGATCCAGTACGCGCACCCCAGCCAGCGGGCCGGCGCCGCCCGTGTCTTGGCTGCTGTCGTTCGCCATGGCGCCAGCCCTCATTGCGGCTCGATGCCGGCGGCCTTGATCAACGCCGTCCAGTGCGCCAGCTGCTGCGCGACATAGTCGGCAAACTCCTGCGGCGACCTGGACGGCCAGACCTGGAAGCCCAGCTGGTCGAGCCGGGCCTGCACCTCGGGGTCGGCCAGGGCAATTTGCAGACCGTCATTGATCCGTTTCACGATCTCCGGAGGCAGGCCGGCAGGGCCAAACACGCCATTCCACGAGGTCAGGTCAAAGCCCTTGACCGTGCCGGCAATGGGGGCGACGCCTGGAAAGTCTTTCAGCGGCTGCGCCGTGGTCACGCCGATGGGGCGCACCTTGCCCGTCTTGATCATGCCCATGCCGGAGCCCAGATCGACCACGTACATCTGCACCTGGCCGCCGATCAGGTCGGTCATCGATTGCGGGCTGGACTTGTAGGGAATGCCCAGGACGTCGATGCCGGCAATGCGCTTGATGGTCTCGCTGGCCACCTGCGACGTGCTGTTGGGCGTGGCGTAGGACAGCTTGCCAGGGTGCGCCTTGGCGTAGTCGATCAGCTCCTGGACGTTGTGCACCGGCAGGTCGTTGTTGACGGCCAGCACGAAGGGCAGCTCGCCGGTGCGCGCAATCGGCGTGAAATCCTTGATCGGGTCGTACTTGAGCGCCTTGAACAGGCTGGGGTTGGCCGAATGCGAGGTGTTGGTGGTCATGAACAGCGTGTAGCCGTCGGGCTTGGCCTTGACGACGAACTGCGCCGCAATCTGCGCACTCGCGCCCGGGCGGTTGTCGACCAGCACGGGCTGGCCAACCTCTTCCGAGAGCTTTTGCATCACCACGCGGGCCACGGCGTCGGTGCCGCTGCCGGCGGCAAACGGCACGACCACGGTGATTGGCGCATTGGGGTAGGCGCTGCCTTGCGCTGCCGCCAGCCCCGCAAGGCCAAGTCCGCCGACCAGCAGGCCAATATTAAAAAGGCGTTTGTTCATCGTCTGTCTCCTGTATGTATATCTGTCCTCGCCGCGAGCGCCCGTCGGGCTGGCTCAGGCGAGAATGGTGCGTTCTTTGACGATTCGTGTCCAATCCTTGTTTCGACTCCCATGATTCAATATGCGAATCACAAAACCAAGCAGGACATCGTCATGAAGCTGCACCAGCTGCGCTATTTCTCCGTGCTGGCCGAGGAGCTGCACTTCGGCCGCGCGGCGCAGCGCCTGGCGATCACGCAGCCGCCGCTGAGCGGCGCGATCAAGGCGCTGGAGGACGAACTGGGCACGCCGCTGTTCACGCGCGACAGCAAGCATGTGGCACTGACGCCGGCAGGCGTGGCGCTGCGCGCCGAGGCGCGCCAGGTGCTCGATCGCATCGACCGCGCGGCCGCTGCGGTGCGCGCGGTGGCCGACGGCCTGCACGGGCGGCTGGAGATCGGCACCACCGGCACGATGATTTACCGCGAACTCCCGGCCATCGTGCGGCGCTTCCAGGCCGCGACACCCGGTGTCGAGGTGCTGCTGCGCGAGCTGTCCAGCGCGCAGCAGGTCGACGAACTGCTGCACGGCCAGCTGGACGCCGGTTTCATCAACGCCGCCACGGTACCGCCGCAGCTGGCCAGCATGGCGCTGGCGCCCGATCACTTCGTCTGCTGCCTGCCCGCCTGCCATGCGCTGGCCGCCAGCCGCGCGCTGCGGCTGGAGCAGCTGGCGGAGGAGCCCTTCGTGATGTTTGCGCGCGAGGTGGCGCCGGCCAACCACGACAACGTGCTGGCCGTCTTCAGCCAGGCCGGCATCCACCCGCGGCTGGTGCACGCCGCCCGCCAGTGGCTGACGGTGATTGCCATGGTGGCGCACGGCCTGGGCATCGCGCTGGTGCCGACGTCGCTGGCGCGCACGGGCATGCATGGCGTGGCCTTTGTGCCGCTGGCGCGCAGACCGGCCCAGTCCAGCGCGCTGCTGGCCTGGCGCCCGCCGGTGGCCAGCGCCGCGCTCGAAGGTTTTCTGCAGGCCGCGCGGGCGCAGTTGCAAGCCCCTGACGGCAATGTCCCTAACTGATGCCGGCTCCAGATACGGCCCGGTGGTCTGGGGCACAATGAATTTCATGGGTGAACGCACGATCAACATCTCCGAGCCCGCGCGCGCGGGCGTCATGCAGCCGCCGCAGCACAAGGGATCGCTGGCCGAACCGACCGGCCTGGTCAGCGATCTGCGCGGGCGGCCGCTGCGCGACTTGCGCATCAGCGTGACCGACCGCTGCAACTTCCGCTGCACCTATTGCATGCCCAAAGAGGTGTTCGGCAAGGACTACCAGTACCTGCCGCATGGCGACCTGCTCAGCTTCGAGGAAATCACCCGCCTGGCGCGCTTGTTCATGGCGCACGGCGTGCACAAGATTCGCCTGACCGGCGGCGAGCCGCTGCTGCGCAAGGATCTGCACCTGTTGATCGAGCAGTTGGCGGCGCTGCGCACCATCGAGGGCAAGGCGCCCGACCTGACGCTGACCACCAATGGCTCGCTGCTGGCGCGCAAGGCGCGCCAGCTCAAGGACGCCGGCCTGTCGCGCGTCACCGTCAGCCTGGACAGCCTGGACGACGCGACGTTCCGCGCGATGAACGACGTCGATTTTCCGGTTGCCAAGGTGCTCGACGGCATTGCGACGGCGCAGGCCGTGGGGCTGGAGCACATCAAGGTCAACATGGTCGTCAAGCGCGGCACCAACGACCACGACATCCTGGCAATGGCGCGGCATTTTCGCGGCAGCGGCGTGACGCTGCGCTTCATCGAATTCATGGACGTGGGCGCGACCAACGGCTGGCGCATGGACGCCGTCGTGCCGTCGGACGAGGTCATTGCCCGCCTGCGCGCCGAGCTTGCGCTGGTGCCGCTGGAGCCCACCGCGATTGGCGAGACCGCGCAACGCTGGGGCTATGCCGGCGCCGACGGCCGCCACGACCCGCAACTGGGCGAGGTGGGCGTGATCAGCAGCGTCACGCGCGCGTTCTGCGCCGACTGCAACCGCGCGCGCCTGTCCACCGAAGGACGCATGTACCTGTGCCTGTTTGCCACCCAGGGCTGGGATCTGCGCCGGCTGCTGCGCTCGGGCGCGGGCGACCTGGAGATCGCCACCGCGATCGCCGACATCTGGCGAGGGCGCAACGACCGCTACTCCGAATTGCGCGCGCAAATGCCGCCCGACACCGGCAGCGGCGGGCGGCGCATCGAGATGAGCTACATCGGCGGCTGAAAGGCCGAGCGCAACGTGGGCGCCTGCGGCATTTCGCGCGACGACATCACCGGCCTGGTGCTGGCCGGCGGCCAGGGCTCGCGCATGGGCGGCGTGGACAAGGGGCTGCAACTGCTGGATGGCCAGCCGCTGGCGCGCCTGGCGCTGCAGCGCCTGCAGCCGCAGGTGGGTGCGCTGCTGCTCAGCGCCAACCGCCACCAGGATGTTTATGCACACTGGGGCGTGCCCGTGCTGCCTGACGCGCAGGCCGGCTACCCCGGCCCGCTGGCCGGCATGGCCGCGGGCCTGGCCACCTGCACCACCGGCTGGCTGCTGTGCGTGCCCTGCGACGCACCGTTCTTCCCAGCCGACCTGGCGCGCCGCCTGGCCGATGCGGCCTGGCGCGGGCAGGCCGACATTGCGCTGGCAAGCGCGCCAGAAGCGGGCGCGGACGGCCAGCCGCGCCTGCGCGCCCAGCCGGTGTTCTGCCTGCTCAACAAGACACTGCTGTCCGCGCTGAATACCTATCTGCACCAGGGCGGCCGCAAGGTCGGCCAGTGGCTGGCGCAGCAGCGCGCGGCCACCGAGGCCTTCGACCGGCCAGGCGACGACCCGCAGGCCTTTGCCAACATCAACACCCTGCAGGCGCTGGAGCGGCTGCAACGCACCGCACCACTGGCGCACCACCCCATCCCGTCCGGAGATTGAGCCATGCCCTACGCTGACACCCATCTTGCACACGCCCCCACGCGCGCCGCTGTTGAGCAGTTTCGCGGCAGCGCGGTGCTGGAGTTCGGCACCGCCTGGTGCGGCCACTGCCAGGGCGCGCAACCGCTGATTCGCGCTGCACTGCAAGAGCGCGCCGACGTGCAGCACCTGAAGGTGGAAGACGGCCCGGGGCGCCCGCTGGGGCGCAGCTACCGCGTCAAGCTGTGGCCCACGCTGATCTTTCTGCGCGACGGCCAGGAAGTGGCACGCGTGGTGCGCCCGCAAACGGCGGGCGAGATCGACGAGGCGCTGGCGCAGCTCACGCGCTGAGCGCCTGATCCACGCCCTGGTTGGCCAGCGCGTCGGCGCGCTCATTGCCCGGGTGGCCGGCGTGGCCCTTGACCCAATGCCAGCGGATCTGGTGGCCCACGCCGTGCGCCAGCGCATCCAGGCGCTGCCACAGCTCGATGTTCTTGACCGGCTGGCCGCTGGCGGTGCGCCAGTTTTTCTTCTTCCAGCCGTGGATCCAGCTGGTGATGCCCTGGCGCACATACTGGCTGTCCAGGTACAGGTCGACGCTGCACGGGCGCTTGAGCGCCTCCAGTGCCTGGATCACCGCCATCAGCTCCATGCGGTTGTTGGTCGTGCTGCGCTCGCCGCCGCACAGCTGTTTCTCCAGCGTGCCCGCGCGCAGCAGCACGCCCCAGCCGCCGGGGCCTGGGTTGCCCTTGCAGGCGCCGTCGGTGTAAATCTCTACCACATCCACTGTCGTTCACTCCCTTGGGATTTCCGTTTTCTTAGAGCGTATTTACGATCTCTTCATAGCGCCCGTTGTCTCGCAAAGGTGGTGGCTGCAAGGCGCAAAGCGCAGCCGGGCTGGTGGCCCGGCGAGTATTTACAACGCAGCAGACGCCATCTTTGCGGGACAACCCTCCGGGCAAGGCAGCAAAAGGCCGCACTCCGCGTTGCGCACCTTGCCCAGGCCGCCAGCATGGCCTGCGGCGCGCGCCTCGATTGCAGCCTTTTGCTGCCTTGCGGGCACCATGAGGAGATCGTAAACACGCTCTGAGGTCAATTGCCGCGCCGCGCCACCGGCACCGACGCCTGGGCCTTTTGCCGCTGGGCGCGCCATGCCGGCTGCAGCAAATGCATGCCCAGCACGCGCTTGACTGCCACCACCACATAGGCCGCACCCAGCACCGGCCACCAGCGCGGCCCCGTGTCGTCCATCCAGGCCCAGTGCTGCAGCCACGGCGCGCTGCGCACCGCCGGACGAAAGCAGCCAAAGCTGACGCTCTCGACCTCGAAGTCCAGCAGCTGCAGCCAGTCGCGCACACGCCCGGGCGTGATCAGCTGCAGCGCGTCGGGCAAAAACGGCTGGACGCCCGCGCCCAGACGCTGGTACAGCTGGCCGCGGCGCTGGCGCAGCCCCCACAGGCTCCAGGGGTTGAAGCCGCTGATCACCACCCGCCCCTGCGGCACCAGCACGCGCGCGGCCTCGCGCAACGCAGCGTGCGGCGCGCCGCTGGTCTCCAGCGTGTGCGGCATCAGCACCAGATCCAGGCTTGCCTCGCCAAAGGGCAGCGCCTGCGCGTCCAGCAGCAAGGCCGTGCCCTGCTGCAGCGGCGCGGCGGCGTTTTGCGCCAGCCAGCGGTGCGGCATACGGTTGGCGCGCAGCCCCTGCAACGCAGGCAGGCCCAGCTGCAGCGCGTGGTAGCCAAACAGGTCGGCTACCAGCTCGTCGAAGCGCTCCTGCTCCCAGGCAAGCAGATAACTGCCCGGGGGGCTGGTCAACCAATCATGCAAACCTATAATTTCGTCGCTCATGACATTGCTGCCGTTGCCCGCCTTTACCGACAACTACATCTGGATGCTGCACGACGGGCGCCACGCGCTGGTCGTCGATCCGGGGGACGCTGCCCCCGTTCTGCAGGCGCTCGGCAGCCTGGCGCTGAAGCTGCAGGCGATTGTAGTCACGCACCACCACCGCGATCACACGGGCGGCGTCGCCGCGCTGCGCCAGGCCACAGGCGCCGTGGTCCATGGCCCGGCGCGCGAAGACATTCCCGAGCCCTGCCAGCGCGTCAGTGGCGGTGACCGCGTCCAGGCGCTGGGCCTGACGTTCGAAGTCATCGACGTTCCCGGCCACACGGCCGGCCACGTGGCGTATTTCTGCGCCGATGCCGACGACGGGCCGCTGCTGTTCTGTGGCGACACGCTGTTCTCCGGCGGCTGCGGGCGGTTGTTCGAGGGCACGCCGGCGCAGATGCAGGAGTCGCTGGACGCACTGGCCGCGCTGCCGGGCAATACACGCGTTTGCTGCGCCCATGAGTACACGCTGTCCAACCTGGCATTTGCCCAGGCCGTCGAGCCGGGCAACCAGGCGCTTGCGCAATACCTTGACCAGTGCCGGCAGTTGCGCAGCGCGGGCCAGCCCACCCTGCCCTCGCGCATCGCCACCGAGCACTCTGTCAACCCTTTTCTGCGCACCCGCATCCCCGCCGTGGCCCAGGCCGCGCGCGGCTTCGATGCAGGCTGCGACTCCAACGACCCCATCGCCGTGCTTGCCGCACTGCGCCAATGGAAGAACCAGTTCTGATGCGCCGTCTCCTGAACCTTCTGTGCCTGGCAAGCCTGGTGTGGCTGGCCGGCTGCGCCAGCACCAACCCCGGCTCCTCTTCCGCAAGTTCCAGCGACACAGCTACCAGCGGCGACGCCACCGCCCACTACCCCGAGGGGCCGCTGCGCCCCATCACCTCGGGACTGGCGCGCGGCCACGCGATCACCGGCATCGACGCGCCCCAGGACCTGTGGGAGCGCATCCGCGCCGGCTTTTCCATGCCAGACCTCGAAAGCGACCTGGTGGTCGAGCGCGAGCAGTGGTACGCCAGCCGCCCCGACTACATGCAGCGCATGACCGAGCGCTCCAGTAAGTACCTGTTCTACATCGTCGAGGAGCTGGAGCTGCGCGGCATGCCCAGCGAGCTGGCGCTGCTGCCCTACATCGAGAGCGCGTTCAACCCCCAGGCAGTCTCCAGCGCCAAGGCCGCCGGCATGTGGCAGTTCATGCCCGCCACCGGCAACTATTTCGACCTCAAGCAGAACGCGTTTCGCGACGACCGGCGCGACGTGCTCGCCTCCACCCGCGCGGCGCTGGACTATCTGCAAAAGCTCTACGGCATGTTTGGCGACTGGCACCTGGCGCTGGCCGCCTACAACTGGGGCGAAGGCAGCGTGCAGCGCGCCATGGCGCGCAACCAGAAGCAGGGCCTGGGCACGCGCTACACCGAACTGAGCATGCCGGCCGAGACGCGCATGTACGTGCCCAAGCTGCAGGCCATCAAGAACATCATCGCGCGGCCCGAGCAGTTCCAGGCCGTGCTGCCCAGCATCGGCAACCACCCGTATTTCCAGACCGTGGACATCACGCGCGACATCGACGTCGCCCTGGTAGCGCGGCTGGCAGACGTCGAGGAGGCGGACTTTCGCGCGCTCAACCCGTCGCTGCACAAGCCGGTGATCCTGGCGGCCGGCATGCCGCAAATCCTGCTGCCCTGGGACAACGCCCAGGTGTTTCGCCGCAACCTGCAGGCCTACGACGAGGGCCAGTACGCCAGCTGGACCGTCTGGGCCGTGCCCACGACGATGACCGTGGCCGCCGCTGCCCAGCACGCCGGCATGAGCGTGGCCGACCTGCGCGCGGTCAACGCCATTCCGCCGGGAATGATGATCAAGGCCGGCTCGGCGCTGATGGTGGCGCGCGCGCAGACCATGCGCAAGGACGTCTCCAGCCACCTGGCCGACAACGGCCAGATCGCCTTCACCCCCGAGGTCGCCACGCGCCGTACCACGGTGCGCGCGCGCAAGGGCGAGAACACCACCACGCTGGCAAAGCGCTACCGCGTGACGCCGGCCCAGGTGGCCCAGTGGAACGGCGTGCGCGCGGGCAGCGCCTTCAAGACCGGCCAGCAGCTGGTCGTCTACCTGCCGCTGCGCGCCGCGGCCAGCGTGGCCAAGGGCACGCCGTTCAAGACGGCAGTGGCCAGCACTGCGGCGCGCCGCCCGGCGGCCACGGCCAAGGCGCCGCAGCGCAAGCGCGCGGCCGCCGCGTCGACCACCGTCGCCTCCAAGCAAAAGCGCTGACACAAACTTTCCTGGTGCAGCGCGGGCCGGCCGCGCTGCTGGCGCCTGCGCGGCTTCCAGCGTTCACGGGCGACGGTGGTGCCGTGTCGCACCCTGGCTGCCCCGTCGGCCCGCATGGCCTCGGCGCCGCTTTTGCATCTCCGCCGCCAACCGTCGCACAATGGACGGGTATTGATGTTGTGGAAGCGCACCATGAAACGCCACGATGATTCATCCGACTGGATGTGGTCGAACGCCCTGACGGCATTCGACCAGATGGAGCGCCTGCACCGCGAGCTGTTCCAGCCGCGCTGCACGCAGGCGCTGTGCTGGGAGCCGCCGGCCGACATCCTGGAGACCACGCACGAGCTGCTGATCTACGTTGCCCTGCCCGGCGTCGACGCGCGCGACGTGCGCGCCGTCATCGACCAGGGAGCGCTGGTGGTCAGCGGCCACCGCGTGCTGCCGCAGGCGCTGCGCACCGCCGTCATCCACCGCCTGGAGCTGCCGCAAGGGCGCTTCGAGCGCCGCATCCCGCTGCCGGCCGGCCGCTATTCGGCGGCAGACGTGACCAGCGACCGCGGCTGCCTGGTGATCCGCCTGGAGAAGACGCCATGAGCGACGCCGACAACAAGACCCCCGGCGACGGCGGCGTCATCCTGGTCGATGCCAGCGGCCACGCCTTCCCGCGCGACGCCGCGGCCCCGGCCGGAGCACCCGACAAGCCCGCGCTGGCACCCGACGTGCTACCCATCGTGCCAATGCGCGACACGGTGCTGTTTCCCGGCACGGTGTTCCCGATCGCCATCGGCCGCGAAGCCTCGGCCCTGGCGGCGCAGCAGGCACTGCGCGAGGAGCGCCCCATCGGCATCCTGATGCAGCGCGACGCCGCCGACGAGGAGGCAACCCCGGACAAGCTGCACGCCCTGGGCACCATGGCCAACGTCCTGCGCTACGTCAATCTGCCCGACGGCAGCCACCACCTGGTGATCCAGGGCTTGCAGCGTTTTCGCGTACTGGAGTTCGTGCAGCAAAGCCCGTTTCTCGCCGCACGCGTCGAATCCATCGCCGAGCCCACCGAGGAAGGCCCCGAGCTGGCCGCGCGCCTGCTGCACCTGCAACAGCAGGCCATGGAGGCGCTGCAGCTGCTGCCGCAGACGCCGCAGCCCCTGGTCGCAGCCGTGCAGGCCGCCACCACCGCCGGCGCGCTGGCCGACCTGATCGCCGCGTACTCTGATTTCGAGCCCGCGCAGAAGCAGGAGGTGATTGAGACCATCGACGTGCTGGAGCGCGCCGACAAGGTGTCTGCGCTGCTGGCCCAGCGCATCGAGGTGATGCGCCTGTCGCAGGAGATCGGCCAGCGCACCAAGGCGTCGCTGGACGAGCACCAGCGCCGCGCCATCCTGCGCGAGCAGATGACGTCGATCCAGAAGGCGCTGGGCGAGGACGACGGCAAGTCCGAGGAAGTGGCAGAGCTGCGCAAGAAGATCGAAGCGGCGCAGATGCCGGCTGAAGTGCGGGAAACAGCCGAAAAAGAGCTGGGCCGCTACCAGCGCATGCCCGACGGCGCGATGGAAGCGGGCATGTTGCGCACCTGGCTGGACTGGATGATCGACCTGCCCTGGGCCGAGCCCGAACCGCGCGACATCGACATCGCCGCGGCGCGCCGGGTGCTGGACGAGGATCACTTCGGCCTGGACAAGATCAAGCAGCGCATCGTCGAGTTCCTGGCGGTGCGCAAGCTGGCGCCGCACGGCAAGGCGCCCATCCTGTGCTTCGTCGGGCCGCCGGGCGTGGGCAAGACCTCGCTTGGGCAGTCGATCGCGCGCGCCATGGGCCGGCCATTCGCCCACGTCAGCCTGGGCGGCGTGCACGACGAGGCCGAGATCCGCGGCCACCGGCGCACCTACGTCGGCGCGTTGCCGGGCAACATCATCCAGGCGATTCGCAAGGCCGGCGCGCGCGACTGCGTGATGATGCTCGACGAGGTCGACAAAATGGGCCGCGGCATCCAGGGCGACCCATCGGCCGCAATGCTGGAGGTGCTGGATCCGGCGCAGAACAATATTTTTCGCGACAACTACCTGGGCGTGCCGTTCGACCTGAGCCGCATGGTGTTCATCACCACGGCCAACACGCTGGAGACCGTCCCCGGCCCGCTGCGCGACCGCATGGAGATCGTGCAGCTGTCGAGCTACACCGAGAACGAGAAGTTCGAGATCGCGCAGCGCTACCTGGTGCGCCGCGAGCTGGAGGCCAACGGCATCAGCGCCAAGCAGGCCACACTGGCAGACGACGTCATCCGCGCCATCATCCGCGACTACACGCGCGAGGCCGGCGTGCGCAACCTGCAGCGCGAAATCGGCCGCGTGCTGCGCCACGCTGCGGTGCAGATCGCCGACGGCTCGGCAACGCAACTGGCGATTGGCGCCCAGGATCTGGCCAAGATCCTCGGCCCCAAGCGCTTCGAGAGCGAAGTCGCAATGCGCACCAGCACGCCCGGCGTCGCCACCGGCATGGCCTGGACACCGGTGGGCGGCGACATCCTGTTCATCGAAGCCACCAGCTACCCCGGCAAGGGCGGGCTGATCCTGACCGGCCAGCTGGGCGACGTGATGAAGGAAAGCGCGCAGGCCGCGTTCTCGGTCGTCAAACACCGCGCGGCCGAGCTCGGCATCGACGACAAGCATCTCGCCAAAATCGACATCCACGTCCACGTGCCCGAAGGCGCCACGCCCAAGGACGGCCCCAGCGCCGGCGTGGCCATGTTCACCGCGCTGGTCTCGCTGCTCACCAACCGCACGGTGCGCAGCGACACCGCGATGACCGGCGAGATCAGCCTGCGCGGCCTGGTGCTGCCGATCGGCGGCGTGAAGGAAAAGGTGATCGCCGCTGACGCCGCCGGCATCACCCGCGTCATGCTGCCGGCGCGCAACCGGCGCGACTTCGAGGAAATCCCCGAAGAGGTGCGCCAGCGTCTGGAGTTCATCTGGCTGGAGCGGGTGGACGAGGCGATCGCGGCGGCGCTGGAGCCGGCACGGAGCACGCTCAAAGCGTCATGAGACCCGATTCATGGCGCGCATATTTCTGCGCCGCCTTGCGCGCCAGCGCATTGGTATAGGTCTTGCCCAGCGCAACCCGGTCCAGCGCCCGCATACCCGGCAGCGTCGACAGCATCCGCAGCATGGCCTGCGGCCCGTCGGGCGGCATCTGGCCGTCGAAGGTGAGCGCCGTGACCGCGCGCTGGAAAGCGTTCAGGTAGACGCCGCGGTCGCCCAGCAGGTCGGTCGCGGGCACGGTGCGCACCACGTCGCTGGGCCCCGCGGACTGCAGCCAGCGCATGGCGCGCACCATGGCCTGCACCGCCGACTGCAGCGCCGCGCGCGTCTGGCGGCCGTCGCGCTGCTCCAGCCAGGCGCGCGGCGCATGCAGGCACATGCCGGGAACGGTCATGCCGGCGATCTCCGGCAGCGCCACGTCGGGCAGAGAGCGCGCATCGACCAGCACGCGCACCTGCTGCATCTGTTCGAGCTGCGCCACCACCGGATCGGCCAGGCACAGCGCGTCGACGCGGTAGGCCTTCACCGCCCGCAGTGCCTCGGCGCCCTCGCCGATGGAGACAAAGCGCACCCGCCGCAAGTCCACGCCCTGCGCGCGCAGCCACAGGCTGGCCAGGTAATGCGAAGCATCACCCGCGGACGCCACCCCGACGCGCAACCCCTCGAAGTCACGGGCACTCAGCAGCTTCCAGCGCGCGGGCAGCACCGCCAGCGCCAGCTGCGGCGTGCGCGACAGCAGCGCAATGCAGCGGTGCTCGCGCCCCTGCGACTGCAGACGCACCACGTCGCCAAAGGCGCTGCAGCACAGGTCGGCGTCGCCCTGGTGCACCGCCTGCAGCGCCTGGGCATTGCCTGGGTATTCCAGTACCTGGACGCGGGCGCCCTCGTGCGCGAAAAAATCCAGCTCGCGCGCAATCACCAGCGGAAGCTGGGCCACGGAGGACAGCCCCGCCGCCGCAATGCGCAGCACCGCCCTGTCGTCCGCCTGGCCATGCGCAGGCAGCAGCGCCGGCACCATCAGCGCGCCGGCGCACGCGCCCGCCAACACCCCCAGATGGCGGCGGCTGAGCGACAACGAGGACAGGGAGGAGGACACCATCGGAACAAAATGCTGCAATGCAGCAATCATGCCCGACCGCCCCCGGCGCAGCCAGTGGGGGCAACCCTCTGCGCAAAACTACGTATCGCGACCCCTCATTCCATTTTTATGTCAATCGAGTACGCGAAGGTGAAGCGCAGACGGTGCTGTAGCACGACAAGCGAAGCCGACAAAGTAATCGGTTGATATAGAAATGGAATCAATGGGCAAACAGGATGGCGATGTTCACCAGCAGGCCTACGCCCCAGACCATGCTGCGCAGGCGCGGTATGTCGGCCAGGTACAGCGCGATGAACAGCAGGCGCAGCGCGATGAAGGCCAGCGCCAGCATGTCCAGCAGCGGCTGGCCTGCGCCGCGCTGGTGGGCAATGATGACTGCGCCGATGAAGAAGGGCAGCGCCTCGAAGCTGTTGGCCTGCGCCGCGTTGGCGCGGGCGCGCCAGCCGCCCAGGCGGGCATACCAGGCGCGCGGGTCGTGGTTGTCCGCGCCGCGAAAACTCCCCGCCTTGGCCACCACGGCGCACAGCAGCGGCAGCAGCGCCGCCACCAGCACGCACCAGTAGGCCAGCGTCAGCACAGCCGAAGGGGTTGTCGTCGTCATGCTCGTCTCCTTGTATTGCAGCGCAGGGTGCGACCGAGCTCAGCGCCGGTCGGCCAGCGCGTGGGCGATCGTGCCCAGATCCACATATTCCAGCTCGCTGCCCACGGGAACGCCGCGTGCCAGGCGCGTGACCTGCACGCCACGGCGCTTGAGCGCCTCGGCCAGCGCGTGGGCCGTGGCCTCTCCCTCGGCGGTGAAGCTGGTGGCCAGGATGACCTCCTGCACCACGCCGTCGCCCGCGCGTTCAAGCAACTGCTGCACGCCGATGTCGCGCGGGCCCACGCCGTCCAGCGGCGACAGCCGTCCCATCAGCACGAAGTACAGGCCGCTGAACGCACCGGTGCGCTCCATCGCGGCCTGGTCGGCCGGGGTCTCGACGACGCACAGCCGGCTGACGTCACGGCGCTCGTCCAGGCAGGTGGCGCACACCGCACTCTCGGTGAACGTATGGCAGCGCTGGCAGTGCTGCACCTGCTGCGCGGCCATGGCCAGCGCCTGCGACAGCTCGCGCGCGCCCGCTCGGTCGTGCTGCAGCAGGTGGAACGCGATGCGCTGGGCCGACTTGACACCCACGCCGGGAAGGCGGCGCAGCGCCTGTACCAGCGCGTCCAGCGACCCAATGTCGGACATGGTGGGCGTGGCCCGTCGCCGCCGTCAGAACGGGAACTTCATGCCGCCGGGCAGGCCTGGCATGCCGGCGGTGAGCTTGCCCATTTTTTCCTGCGACAAGTCCTCGGCCTTGCGCACCGCGGCGTTGAACGCAGCGGCCACCAGGTCTTCGAGCATATCCTTGTCGTCGGCCAGCAGGCTGGGGTCGATGGTCACGCGCTTGACGTCGTGCTTGCAGGTCATCACGACCTTGACCAGGCCGGCGCCAGACTCGCCCTCGACCTCGATGTTGGCCAGTTCTTCCTGCGCCTTCTTGAGGTTGTCCTGCATGGCCTGGGCCTGCTTCATCAGGCCGGCAAGCTGTCCCTTGTTGAACATTCGTGTTTCCTTTGCTGTCAAAAATGAAATCGGATGGGTCGTCGTTCCATCAAACGGGCTTGATGCTACCCGTGACGATGCGCGCGTCGAAATCACGCACCAGTTGCTGGACATAGGGGTCGCTGCGCACGATCTCCTCGGCCTGGCGCTGGCGCTCGGTGGCGGCCTGGGCGTTGCGCAGCGCCGGGCTGTCGCTCACGCGCCCCACTTCCACCGTGATCTGCCGCGCAAGACCGGCAGCCTGCAGCGCCGCGCGCAGGCGCTCGCGCGTGGTGGGCTGGTTCAGCGATGTCTGCTGCACGCGCAGCTGCCAGTGGTCGCCATCGCGCGCCACCAACTGCGATTGCAGCGCCAGCTCGCGCACCAACGCGGCAATCGCCTGCGCATCGACCAACTGCTGCACCGCCGCCTGCCAGACGTCGCCCTCGGCGCTGGCAACCAACGGCGCGCCCGCACGGGCTGCAGCCGGGTCGGGTGCGGTGCGGGCGCTGGGCTCGCTGGCCTGGCGCACGGGCAACGATGGGGGAGCAGGTTCGGCAACTACTACCGCGGGTTCAGGTTCGAGTTCGGTTTCTGGCGAACACTCCAGGGTCTCTGGCGTGCGCATCGCCAGGCGCACCACCGAGGGGGGGGACGTCTCTGCCGCCATGGCCGCGGGTGCGTCCTGCGGCATTGCCCGTGGTTTTTCGACTGGCGGCGCGGACTCGGCAGTTGGTGCCGAGGTGGTGTCGACTGGCTCGCTGTACGCTGGGGGCGCGGGCTCTGGCAGAGCAGGCGCATCCTCATTCACAGCGACGGCCTGTTCCTGCACGGCCTTGAAAGAGGCGTTTTCTGCGGACTCGGCAAGCGGGGGCGCTTCATCGGGCGTGTTGGCGGATGCGGGCTCTACCAATGGGGTAGATGGCACCGGCGGCACACCCTGCGTTGGCGCATCGACCGCCCGGGCCGGCGCTGACCGCGCCGGCTGCTCAGCCGCCTTCAGCGTTTTTTTTTCAGCCGCCGGCGCCTGGCCCGCGGACTTGAAGGCCAGCAGGCGCAGCAGCACCATGGTCAGCGCCGCGTATTCGTCGGGCGCCAGGCCCAGGTCGGCGCGCCCATGCAGGCAGATGCTGTACAGCAGTTGCGTCTCGTCGGCGGGCAGCAGCTGCGCCAGGCGCGTCGTCTCCAGCGCTTCCGGGTCGTCCGCCTGCGCGCCGGCGTCGCCCTGCACCACCTGCTGGACCGCCATGCGCTGCAGCACGCCGGACATCTCCTCCAGCGTCGATGCGGCCGACAGGCCGTGCTCGCGCAGCGTGTCCACGGTCTGCACCACGATGCGGCCGTCGCCGCGCGCCAGCGCGTCGATCAGCGTGAACACATGGCTGCGGTCGACTGCGCCCAGCATCTGGCGCACCGCAGCCTCCTGCAGCTGGCCGCTGCCAAATGCGATTGCCTGGTCGGTCAGGCTGAGCGCGTCGCGCATCGAGCCGCGCGCCGCGCGCGAGAGCAGGCGCAGCGCCTGCGGCTCGGCCGTCACGCCCTCCTGCTCCAGCACGCGCGCAAGGTGCTCGCCCACGGTCTCGGGCGCCATCGGGCGCAGGTTGAACTGCAGGCAGCGTGAGAGCACGGTGACTGGCACCTTCTGCGGATCGGTCGTGGCAAGCACGAACTTCAGGTATTCGGGGGGCTCTTCCAGCGTCTTGAGCATGGCGTTGAACGCCGTGTTCGTCAGCATGTGCACCTCGTCGATCATGAAGACCTTGAAGCGCCCCTGCACCGGCTTGTAGACCGCCTGCTCCAGCAGGCCCTGCACCTCGTCGACGCCGCGGTTGGACGCCGCGTCCAGCTCGGTATAGTCAGGAAAGCGCCCGCTGTCGATGTCCTGACAGGCCGGGCACACGCCGCAGGGCGTGGCGGTGATGCCGCCCTGGCCGTCGGCGCCGGTGCAGTTGAGCGACTTGGCCAGGATGCGCGAGACCGTGGTCTTGCCCACGCCGCGGGTGCCGGTAAACATGTAGGCGTGGTGCAGGCGCTGCTGGGTCAGAGCATTGGTGAGCGCCTGCACCACATGCTCCTGGCCGACCATTTCACCAAAGGTCCGGGGGCGGTATTTGCGGGCAAGCACGAGGTAAGACATGAGCGTGATTCTATGTGTGCTTCGGGCGGGAGCCCGGCTTTCTCGGCATACAATCGCCGTTGACGGGCCTCCCCGCATGGGGAAGCGGCCAACCGGGTCAGGTGGGGAACCAAGCAGCCCTCGCCGTGAAACCAGTGCCGGGGGTAAGGCTCGTCACCTCGCATTCAAAATCTCTTGTTTCATCAACAACATACGAGATTTCAAGGGGTTGAAAACTTCGGCTGTATCACTTGACTGTGTCACCTTCGCACAACAGACGCCCCCCTATTTCCCCTCAACCAGCACCGCTAGCTGCGCTAGCACCAGAGGGAAAGCCGGGCGGCCAGCGGGGGGACGGTATGGCAAAGGTAGAAGGGCTGAACCTTCGGGGGTCACGGTTTTACGTCCGCATCCTCATTCCCACAGACCTACAGGCCACCTATGATGGCAAGGCCCGGGTGAACCTCGCGCTGGGCACGGGAGACCGTAGGGAGGCCATCCTGAGGGCGACGACGCTACGTGCGCAGTGGCTGACTGATTTCGAGGAAACCCGGCGCAGTCTCAACGCTCAGGCCGTGGAATCCATCCCCCCAGAGCTGGCCGCAGTGCTGGCCGAGCGCGTGGGCGCCGCCGTGCTAGCAGGGGATGAAGCCCTACGGGCAGACCTTCCCACGTTGGCCGCTGTGGTCAGGGAGACGCAGGCCCGCATACAGGCACACACCCGGGCAACCTCCCGCCTAACCATCCCCGGGGCGCCTGCCACCCCCGTCGGCATTGCACCGCTAGCCCCGGACGGCAACCCGGACAGAGACCCCCTCGCGGGCACCACTGAGGAGGAACGCCGGTGGCTTGCGGGGCTGAACGCCCACATGGACGGCACCGCCGCCATCGCCCTGGCGGGAGGCAATCTCGCTGTCGTCCTGCCGCTGGCGCAGGCTGAAGCCCGCAAGCTGGGGCTGACCTTCGACGCCAGAACCCCCGGGGCACGCGAAGCCCTCGCCGCGTGTCTGAAGGCGTACCGCACGGCCCGCCGGGGGGCAACCCAGCGAGACGCCGGGGAGGTGGTAGAGACCCCCGCCGTCAGGTCTCCCAGCACCGCCGGATGCCCCAGCACCACCGCTAGCTGCGCTGGCACCGGCACCGTGCGGACTATCCGGGCGGTCTTTGATCGCTGGCGACAGTCAGGCGCCGCCCCCCGCTCGGGAGACTCTGTGGCCGCTTATGGGCGGGCGGTAGCACAGTTTGAGGGCCAACACCCCGCCCTCCCCCTGGATGCCTTCACGGGTGACCTGGGGGATAGCTATAGGGCTTGGCTGCTAGCGAACTGTCGCACCCCAAAGACTGCGCGGGATCGCCTGACGGCGCTGAAGTCGCTGCTGAAGTACGCCGCCGAGCGCCTGGAATGGATGCCCCGGCAACCATGGCGAGGACTAGACATTAAGGCCCCTACCACAGACAAGCGCCGCCCGTGGACAGTCGAAGAACTGAAGGCCCTGTTTCACACCCCGCTATTCCAAGCGGGCGCCCTCCCTGAGTCCCCGAATGGAGGCCGGGAGGCGGCCTATTGGCTCCCCCTGCTGGGCATCTACACGGGGGCACGCCTGGGGGAACTGTGTCAATTGCGGTTGACGGATGTGCAGGAAGTGGAGGGCATCCCCGTATTGGTGCTGACCGACGAAGGGGAAGGCCAGCGCATCAAGAGCGAGGCAGGGCGGCGCAGTGTCCCCATTCACTCGGAGCTTCAGCGCCTGGGGTTCTTGGACTTCGTGGCAGCAACCCGTGTCGGGGCTAGCGGGGGCGCCCCTGATGGCCCCCTATGGCCTTCCCTGAAGGTGCGCGAGGGCAAGCCTAGCGATTACTTCGGGCGGTGGTTCAGGGAGTTCCGAAGGGCGCAGGGGCTGACAGACACCCGCCCTGACTTCCACTGCTTCAGGCATACCGTGCGCCCCTTGATGCGCCGGGCGGGTATCTCTGAGGAGACGCAAGACAAGGTTACGGGGCACAGGGCAAGGGGGAGCATCGGAACTGTGGTCTACGGGCATTGGACGCTGCGGGAGGTGCAGGCGGCTGTGGAGGCCATCCAATACCCCGAGCTTGGGGCGCTGCCCGTGGTGCTAGCGCAGCTAGCGGTGGGGCTCCACACAGATACGGGGGCGCATAACAACTTAGCACTTCATAACTCACAGTTATAAAGACGAAAAAAAGGGGGGCACACCTGGTTCATTGGGTGTGCCCCCTGTGGGGTTACGGGTTACCGCTGCATGCGCTTGCGGTACTTCTCCTCGTTCATGGTGCCCTCGGAGGCTTGCGCATACCACGGGGCGGGCAAAGGTGGTGAGGCGGGGGGCACCGAAGTCGGTGCTAGGGGCCCTAGCGGTGCTGATGGGTGGGCGGGGGCTCATTGCGCACCCCCTTCCTCGGTGGCACTGCGGACAAGGTGCAACGCCCCCAGTGCTAGACCTTCTGCTGCCTCCCCCGAGGTCACCCCGAGACCAGCAGCCGCTTGCGTAAATGCCTGGTGTTCACCCAGCAGCGCCTCTAGGGCTGCCGTAGGGGTGGGGTGTTTGAATGCGATGGCATACGCATCAACGTACCTGCGGACTGCAGGGTGAAGGGATGGGTAAACGGTGTCGGGGGCGGTGTGGGACATAGGGTTTCCCGATGGGTTACGGGGGGTTGAGACCACGGGGGCGGGGGCTAGCGTCGGATGGGGAACGAGGGGCGCCTACGGCTTGGCAGCACCAGCAGCAGCGCCGCCATAACTTGCCGTCAGGATCGCCCGTAACTGGGCCTCATGTGCGACGCCCCCGTTCACCAGGGCATGCGCCGTTTCCAGGCACTGGCTGTAGACCAACAGGTCAGGCGAGCTGAGAACATCTCGCACACGTTTCCCGAAGGTTTCCCGCCAGTAGCCCGGGGGGTGTCCCGTGACAACCTCGCAGACGATGGTTTTAAGGTGTATCTCCCGCTCCATCGCAACGGCACGGGGGTTACGCCCTTGCAGCTTTCCCGCCTTGGCCTGCTCAGCTGCACGCCGGATGAGTGTGTGAACCGCCCCGGGTTTTGAGGAGGCTCCAACACTTGAGAAGATGGAGCTATGACCAAGTCAAACAAGTTCTCACCCGAGGTCCGCGAGCGCGCCGTGCGCATGGTGCAGGAGCATCGAGCCGACT
>NZ_BAABBP010000037.1:0-33310 GCF_039538025.1 Comamonas faecalis | reverse complement strand
CAAGCTCGTTACTTTGTGCTCCCGCCTCGTCGCACTGAGCGATCCTTCCCGCGTGAGGTCAAACGCTCTCGCAGCAAGTTCCCAACGAAAAAATGCCAGTCAGCAGGTTAACTGACTGGCATTGCGCGCCGCGGGGCTTTGCCGTTCATGGCTGCATCAGTTCCAGCATCAGGCTGATGCGCGCCTTCACCGGGCTCAGGCCCTGCGCGTCGCGCCAGCGAGCGTCCTGCAGCGACACCATGCGGCCCAACGGGCAGCGACTGGCAATGCGCACCGCAACACCGGCGTCCAGCGCACGCTCCAGCGCCGGCTGCAGCGCCTCGTGCAGCGTGCCGTTGCCCGTGGCCGCCACCACCAGGCCATGCACGCCGTGGGCCACCAGCGCGTCGACGACCACGCCGTCGCTGCCGGCATGGCTGGCCACCAGTTCCACCCGCGGCCAGCGCCAGGGCTGCTCGGCAGGCGCCGCCGCAAGGCGCATGGCAAGGTCGGCGAACACCGCCGGCCGGGCTGCAGGAGGCGCGCCATGTGCCCAGCGCACCCGCTCGTCCTCCACCCAACCCAGCGGGCCTTCGTCGCCCGATGAGAAAGCGTCCAGCCGCAGCGGATGCACCTTGCGCACCGCGCGCGCGCCATGTAGGACACCGGCGGCCACCGCCAGCACGCCACGCGCCTGCGGGTGCGCGGCCAGGCGCACAGCATCGAGCAGGTTTTGCGGCCCATCCGGCGCCAGCGCAGTCGCCGGGCGCATCGAACTGGTCAGCACCACCGGCTTGTCGGCGGGCAGCAGCGCGTGCAGCAGCCAGGCCGTCTCCTCCAGCGTATCGGTGCCATGGGTGATGACCAGCGCCGCGACGGCCGGATCCTGCAGGCGCGCCCAGCAGCGCTGCACCAGCGCCTGCCAGATGGCGTGGCTCATGTCCTTGCTGTCGACATTGGCGACCTGTTCAGCCACCAGCTCAAAACCGGCGGCCGCCTGCGCCAGCGCAGGCACGCTCGCCAGCAGCTGATCCACACCCAGCTGGCCAGCCACATAGCCAACGTTGGCGCCCGCCACGGGCGAGGTGCCGGCAATCGTGCCGCCGGTGCCGAGTACGACGATCTTGTTCGCCTGCTGCACTTGCATTCCTCCGGAAACTGTTTAAAAATACAGATACTGTTTGAAAAAACAGTAATTGAATCCCTGCCACCTTCCTCGCCCAGGACGCAGCCATGGCCGAACAACCCAAGCTTACCGCCCGCCAACAGCAAATTCTGGATCTGATCCAGAACGCCATCGCCAACACCGGCGCGCCCCCCACGCGCGCCGAGATCGCCGCTGAGCTGGGTTTCCGCTCGGCCAACGCCGCCGAGGAACACCTGCAGGCGCTGGCGCGCAAGGGCGTGATCGAGCTGGTCAGCGGCACCTCGCGCGGCATCCGTCTGCGTCAGTCGGTGCGCCAGATCAACGCCGCACGCGGCGCGCAGTTCAACCTGCCAATTCCCGGCCTGTCGCAGCTCACGCTGCCGTTGATCGGGCGCGTGGCCGCAGGCTCGCCCATCCTGGCGCAAGAGCATGTCGACCAGACCTACGCGGTCGAGAGCACCTTGTTCCAGCACCGCCCCGACTACCTGCTGCGCGTGCGCGGCATGTCGATGCGCGACGCCGGCATCATGGACGGCGACCTGCTGGCCGTGCAAGCCACGCACGAGGCGCGCAGCGGGCAGATCGTCGTCGCCCGGCTGGGCGACGAGGTCACGGTCAAGCGGCTGCGCCGCAGCGCCGGCAGCATCGAGCTGCTGCCCGAAAACCCCGACTACCCCATCATCCGCGTCGCTCCCGGAGAACCCTTTGCGATCGAAGGCCTGGCCGTCGGCCTGATCCGCAACACCATGCTGATGTAGCCTTATTCCATTTCTATATCGATCGAGTACGCGAAGGTGAAGCGCAAACAGTGCTGTAGCACGACAAGCGAAGCCGACAAAGTAATCGGTTGATATGGAAATGGAATTACGGCGCCGCCGCAGGTGGCGGGCGTCTGGCATGCATGCAGCAAACACGCACGCATGCCAACCCTGTGGCAACCGGCGCCTCTTCTGGTCAATCCTGCCGTGTTCACTTCACGGAGTCTCACATGGCCCATTCCGGATTGGCCCTGGGTGCGCACGCGCCCGCCGCCACACATTCGCCCCTCATCCGCCCGCTGCGCGGCCTCGCCAACTGGGCGCTGGCACGCACTGGCGAGCGCGGCTGCCACGAGGTACGCCCCGGCCTGCCGCTGCTGCACCCCACGGTGGAGCTGGCCCCACAGCCGCGCATCCATGGCCCCGCAAGCCGCGTGCTGGCCAATGCACGCAACGCCGCTGCGCGGTGCCAGCAGCCAGAACGGCCACTGCGCGTGATCCTGCATCCACAAGAGGGCGCCTGCCGCATCGCCCTGTCCGGGCGCATGGCCGACGTCTGCGCCGAACTCGACCGGCTGGCGCTGGCGTGACGACGCGCGCTGCCGCTACGACTGCAGCTGCGCCCAGACCTTGTCCAGGCGCTTGCTGCTGACCGGGTACGGCGTGCGCAACTCCTGGGCGAAGAAGCCCACGCGCAGCTCTTCGAGCATCCAGCGGTATTCGTGCATGCGCGCATCCTGCTGGCCCTTGCGCTGCGCCAGCAGACGCCAATAGCGCTGCTCCAGCGGCTGCAGCTCCTTCATCCTGGCAGCGTCGCGCACCGGGTCGGCGCGCAGCTTGTCCAGCCGCGCGACGATGGCCTTGAGATAGCGCGGGAAATTCTGCAGCTGCGTCCAGGGCGTCTGCGCGACGAAAGATTTGGGCATCAGCTTTTGCAGCTGGGCGCCTGCGTCCTGCACCGCGTCGGGCGCGCCCTTCGTGTCCTTGAGCTTGCGCTGCGCCGCCGCGTACTCCTGCAAAACCACGCCCACCAGACGCGCCACCTCGTTGGCGATCAGCGTCAGCCGCGCGCGCCCGTCCTGCACGCGCTGCGCAAACGCCGCCGCGTCGCCGGGCAGCGGCTCCTGCAGAAAGGCGCGATCCATCGCCACGTCGATGATCTGCGCGCGCAGTTCCTCCTGCGCACCCAGCGGCATATAGGCCACGGCCATCTTCTGCAGATCGGGAATGTTCTTTTCCAGGTACTTGAGCGCGTCCTTGATCTGCAGCGCGCACAGGCGGCGCAGGCCCAGGCGGTGTTTGGCCGCCGCAACCTCGGGCTCGTCGAAGACCTCGATGGCCACCGCATCGCCCTGGTCGATCAACGCGGGAAAGCCGATCAAGGTGTGGCCACCTTTCTTGATTTCCATCAGCTCGGGCAGTTCGCCAAAGTCCCAGGCCACGTAACGCTGCTCGGTCTTCGCTCCCTCCCCCTTTGGGGGAGAGCCAGGATGGGGGCCGCCAGCCGCGGTGACGGCAGCAGTGGCTCTCGACCGCTCGGGCCTGCCCTCATCCCCCCCTTTTTCAGAGGAAGAGGAGGCACGCCCCAGCTTCAACCCCGCCAACGCCTGGAACGCCCCACGCGCCTTGCCGCCCCATTCGGCCTTGAGCGCCGCCAGGTTGCGCCCCTGACCCAACTGGCGGCTATGCTCGTCGGTAATGCGGAAATTCATGAACAGGTGCGGGCTGAGCATGTCGGGCTTGAAGTCCGCGCGCTTGACGTCCAGCGAGGTCTCGTCCTGCACCTGCTTCAGGAGCACGTCGATCAATCCTCCTTGCTCCCAGCGCTCCTGTCCGATGAACAGCTGCGCCAGCCGTTCGGCGTTGTCGGGCAGCGGCACGAAACGGCTGCGCGGGCGTTGAGGCAGACTTTTGAGCAGCGCCTGGATCTTGTCCTTGAGCATGCCGGGCACCAGCCATTCGGCGCGTTCCTCACTGACCTGGTTGAGCACGAACAGCGGCACCGTGACGGTCACGCCGTCGCGCGCATCGCCCGGGCGGTGCAGGTAGCTGGCGCTGCAATCGACGCCACCGAGCTTGACGGTCTTGGGGAATTTTTCGGTGGTGATGCCCGCCGCCTCATGGCGCATCAGCTCGTCGCGCGAGAGACGCAGCAGGTCGGGCTGCTCCTTGGCGGCCTGGCGGAACCATTTGTCAAAGGTGGCACCGCTGTAGATGCCCTCGGGGATGGCCTGGTCGTAGAAGGCAACGATCAGCTCGTCGTCCACCAGCACGTCCTGGCGGCGGCTCTTGTGCTCGATCTCCTCGACCTTGCGGATGGTCTTGTGGTTGGCTGCCAGAAACGGCCAGCGCGTCTCCCACTCGCCATCGACCAGCGCGCGGCGAATGAACATCTGCCGCGCCTCCACCGGATCGATGCGGCCAAAACTGACTCCGCGCTGGTTGTAGACCACCAGGCCGTAGAGCGTGGCGCGCTCGTAGGCCACCACATCGGCCTGCTTCTTGCTCCAATGCGGATCCAAAAGTTGCTTTCTGAGCAGGTGGCCGCCCACCTCCTCCAGCCATTGCGGCTCGATGGCGGCAATGCCGCGGCCGTAGAGGCGAGATGTTTCAACCTGCTCGGCGGCGACGATCCAGCGTCCGGGCTTCTTGCTCAGGTGCGCGCCGGGGTGGGGGTGGAACTTGATGCCGTGCGCGCCCAGGTAGGCCTCGCTCTCCTCGCCCTTGAAGCCGATATTGCCCAGCAGGCCCGAGAGCATGGACAAGTGCACCGCCTCGTAGCCCGCGGGCTGGGGGTTGAGCGGCCACTGGTGCTCGCGCACCACGGTCAGCAGCTGCGAATGGATGTCGCGCCACTCGCGCACGCGGCGGATGCTCAAGTAATTCTGGCGCAGCAGCTGTTCCCACTGGCGGTTGCTGAGTTTGTGGGTATTGGCGCCATCCCCCTCGAAAGGGTGCTGGGGATGGGCGCCCCGCGTCCCCCGCTGGCCCCCACCCCTACCCTCCCCCAGCGGGGGAGGGAGAGAAACCGCCGCGCCCTGGTTTTCGCTCCTTCCCCCTTTGGGGGAAGGTGGGGATGGGGGCTGCGCGCCAGAGCCGCGCTGCGCTACCGGCAAAAAAGCCTGGTTGCGCGCCTTGGCCGCCACAGGGTGCTGCGCCGCCATCTCCTTGCGGCTCGCGGCCACCACCTTGCCGCCGCGCGCATCCGCCAGCCAGTTCCACAGCCGCACGTAGCCCGAAAACTCACTCTTCTCGTCGTCGAACTTGGCATGCGCCTGGTCGGCCTGGGCCTGGGCCTCCAAAGGCCGGTCGCGCACGTCCTGCACCGACAGCGCAGCGGCAATCACCAGTACCTCGGCCAGCGCGCCCCGGCTGCGCGCCTCGACGATCATGCGGCCCACGCGCGGGTCGAGGGGCAGCTTGGCCAGTTCGCGGCCCATGGCCTGCAGCTGGCCGCGCTCATCGACCGCGCCCAGCTCCTGCAAGAGCTGGTAGCCATCGGCAATCGCCCGGCCCGAGGGCGCTTCGAGGAACGGGAAGTTCACCACGTCGCCCAGGCCCAGACTCTTCATGCGCAGGATGACGCCGGCGAGCGATGAACGCAGGATCTCGGGGTCGGTAAAACGGTCGCGCTGGTTGAAGTCCGCCTCGTCGTACAGCCGGATGCAGATGCCGTTGGCCACCCGCCCGCAGCGGCCGGCGCGCTGGTTGGCGGCAGCCTGGCTGATGGGCTCGACCAGCAGCTGTTCCACCTTGCTTCTGAAAGAATAGCGTTTGACGCGCGCCGTTCCTGCGTCAATGACGTATTTGATGCCCGGAACCGTGAGCGAAGTCTCGGCCACGTTGGTGGCCAGCACGATGCGGCGGCCCGTGTGGCCGTCAAAAATGCGATCCTGCTCGGCCTGCGACAGGCGCGAGAACAGCGGTAGCACCTCGGCGCTACGCAGCACGGGCGAATGCTGCAGGTGCTTGCGCAGGTGGTCGGCGGCCTCACGGATCTCGCGCTCGCCGGGCAGAAAGATCAGGATGTCGCCCCCTGCCCCACCGGCCCACAGTTCATCGACGCCATCGGCGATCGCGTCGTTGAGGTCGAAGTCCTTCTTCTCCTCCCATGGGCGCCAGCGCATCTCCACCGGATAGGTGCGTCCCGACACCATGATGACCGGCGCGGGCCCGTTCTTACTCTTGAAATGCTCGGCAAAACGCTCCGCATCGATCGTGGCCGAGGTCACCACCACCTTCAGATCGGGCCGCTGCGGCAGGATCTGCTTCAGATAGCCCAGCAGAAAGTCGATGTTCAGGCTGCGCTCGTGCGCCTCGTCGATGATCAGCGTGTCGTAGGCCTTCAGGAGCGGGTCGGCCTGCGTCTCGGCCAGCAGGATGCCATCGGTCATCAGCTTGACCGAGGCGCCTTTTTGCAGCGTGTCGGCAAAGCGCACCTTGTAGCCCACCACCTCGCCCGGCGGTGTCTTCAGCTCCTCGGCAATGCGCTTGGCCACGCTGCTGGCCGCGATGCGGCGCGGCTGGGTGTGGCCGATCAGGCGCCCGCGCTGGCCCTCGGGGGCATTGCACTTGCCGCGCCCCAAGGCGAGCGCGATCTTGGGCAGCTGCGTGGTCTTGCCCGAGCCGGTTTCGCCGCAGACGATGATGACCTGGTACTCGCGCATGGCTGCCATGATGTCGCCCCGGCGGGCGCTGACTGGAAGCTGGTCGGGAAAGCTGATCTGAAACGGCAAGGGCTGAGGCATAAGGGGCGCGATTATCCCAGTCCCTGCAGCCCAGTGCTGGTAGCGCCCGTCCCTCTGGATCCCGGCCTTCGCCGGGATGACGAATCCAGGGGCGGCCGGCCTCCCCTCCTGCGACTGATCCACGGAGATCCCGTGCAGGGGGACAATGGCCCGGCTCGGTCGCGGCGACGCCCGCATCCCATCCCACCCCACCCGCAGGAGGCAGCCGTGCAATCGGCCAGTGCAGACATCTTCGACGAGGCCTATTACCAGCGCTATTACTACGACCGGCGCACCCGCGTGATCGACAAAGGCCACACGGCGCGGCTGGGACAGTTCATCGCCAGCTACCTGGCCTATCTGCGCGTGCCGGTGCACCGCGTGCTGGACATGGGCTGCGGCATCGGCCTGTGGCAGGGCATTGCGGCCCAGCACTGGCCCGGCGCCCAGTACCACGGCGTCGAGCTCAGCCCCTACCTGTGCCAGCGCTACGGCTGGCAGCAGGGATCGGTGCTGGACTACCGCGCCGACGCGCCCTACGACCTGGTGATCTGCCAGGGCGTGCTGCCCTACCTGGCGCGCCAGGATCTGCAGCGCGCGCTGGACAACCTGGGGCGGCTTGCCGCCGGCGCGCTCTACCTGGAGGCCGTCACGCAGGAGGACTTCGAGCAGGGCAGCATCGACGAGGAGCGCACCGACACGCGCCAGTACCGCCACCGCGCCAGCCTGTACCGGCGCGCGCTGGCGGCACACGCCATCGACATGGGCGGCGGCCTGTGGCTCAGCCGCCAGGCCGAGGTGCCGGTCTTCGCGCTGGAGGCGCCTGGCTTATAGACCGGTCGGCTGCCTGCGCCGCGGCCGGCCAGCCGCTACACTCGCCGCTGCGCCCGCAGGCCTGCAGACACGGCGCGCCCCTCGCCCCGGGGCCATCCACCCGAACGCACACCGACCGCCATGTCCGCCGTCTTCAACTTCACCTTCGTCCCCTGGTTCCGCTCGGTCGCGCCCTACATCCACAAATTCCGCCACCAGACCTTCGTCGTCGGGCTGACGGGCGAGGCCATTGCCGCGGGCAAGCTGCAGGCCACGGTGCAGGATCTAGCGATGATCCAGGCCATGGGCGTCAAAATCGTGCTGGTGCATGGCTTTCGCCCCCAGGTCAACGAGCAGCTGCGCGCCAAGGGCCACGCGGCGCGCTACTCGCATGGCATGCGCATCACCGACCCGGTGGCGCTCGACTGCGCGCAGGAGGCGGCCGGCCAGCTGCGCTACGAGATCGAGGCCGCATTCAGCCAGGGCCTGCCCAACACGCCGATGGCCGGCGCGCGCGTGCGCGTCATCTCGGGCAACTTCCTGACCGCACGGCCCGTGGGCATCATCGACGGCGTCGACTTTCTGCACACTGGCCAGGTGCGCAAGGTCGACATCGAGGGCATCCACCGCACGCTCGCGTCCGACGCCATGGTGCTGATCTCGCCGTTCGGCTTCTCGCCCACGGGCGAGGCCTTCAACCTGGCGATGGAGGAAGTCGCCACGCGCGTGGCCATCGAGCTCAAGGCCGACAAGCTGCTGTTCCTGACCGAGCAGCCCGGCCTGCGCGTGCGCCCGCTGGAGCCCGCCGCCGACGACAACCCCATCGACACCGAGCTGCCGCTAGCCGCCGCGCGCCAGTTGCTGGCCCAGCTGCCCCCGCCCCAGCAGCCCACCGACGCGGGCTTTTACCTGCAGCACTGCGTGCGCGCCTGCGAGCACGGCGTCGAGCGCAGCCACATCCTGCCGTTTGCCACCGACGGCGCGCTGCTGCTGGAGATCTACGTGCACGACGGCTTCGGCACCATGGTGGTCGACGAGAAGCTTGAAGAGCTGCGCGAGGCGACGATCGACGACGTTGGCGGCATCATCCAGCTGATCGAGCCCTTCGAGCGCGACGGCACGCTGGTCAAGCGCAGCCGCACCGAGATCGAGCGCGACATTTCCAGCTACACCATCATCGAGCACGACGGCGTGATCTTCGGCTGCGCCGCGCTGCACCCCTACCCCGAGGCGCGCACCGCCGAGATGGCCGCGGTCACCGTCTCGCCACACAGCCAGGGCACGGGCGACGGCGAGAAGCTGCTCAAGCGCATCGAGCAGCGCGCCCGCGCGCTGGGCATGACCAGCCTGTTCGTGCTAACCACGCGCACCATGCACTGGTTCCTGAAACGCGGCTTCTCGCCCGTGGATCACAGCTGGTTGCCCGAGGCGCGCAAGCGCAAGTACAACTGGGATCGCAAGAGCCAGATCCTGGTCAAGAAGCTCTGACCGCGCGGGCGAAATCACCGCCCCCGCGCATCATTCCATTTCTATATCGATCGAGTACGCGAAGGTGAAGCACGGGCAGTGCTGCAGCACGACAAGCGAAGCCGACAAAGTAATCGGTTGATATGGAAATGGAATCCGGTGCCAGTTGCAGCGTGCCCTCCAGCACCACCTGCGTGAACGCGTCGCGCAGCACGGCCACGCGCACCGTCCACGCGCCGGGGCTGGCCAGCAGCACCTGATCAACACGCCACAGCGCGGCGCCCACCTGCCGGGCCTGCGCATGCTGCGGTGCAATGCCCGCCGCGGCGTTGGACAGCGTGAACGCCACCTCCTGCGCGGCCAGCGGCTGGCCGGCGGCGTCGACGAGCGACGCGATGATGGACACGGGCCCGGCCCGCCCAGGCGCCACCGTGAGCGCCGCCACGGCGTCCGCGGATTGCAGCTGCAGATGGATGGCCGGCGGCAAGGCCTCGACCAGCGCACGCGGCGGCGGCGTGAAGCGCCACGACGCCACCAGCCCGAGCACTGCCACCAGCACCACGGCCTCGACCGCGATGCTGCGCCGCAGCGCCTGGGTTGCACCGTCCTGGCCTTGCAGCGCCGGGACAGTCAACCGCCAGCGGTTGCAGGCGGCCAGCGCCAGCGCCAGGGCCACCAGCACCAGCTTGGCCGCCAGCACCCGGCCATAGGCGGTGGCCAGCAAATCCCCCGGCTGGCGCAGTTGGACGCTGGCCAGAACCACGCCAGCGAGCAGCAGCGCCACCAGCGGCAGCACGATGACCCGCGAAAACCGCGCCAGCGCCTGTCTGCCATCGACAGCGCCGTCGCGCGCGCGCAGCGCTGCCGCCAGCGGCAGCAGCGCGCCCAGCCACAGCGCGGCGCACACGCCATGCAGAAACACCGCAGGGCGCGTCAGCCACTGCGGCGGCGCCTGGCTGGCATGGCCCGTGGCCGCCAGCGCCAGGCCGACGCCGGCCAGCGCCAGCAGGCTGGCCAGCCGCGCCCCGCGCACCTGCTGCATGCGGTTGGCGGCCAGCGCCAGCGCCATGGCGCAGGCCGCCACGGCCAGCGACACGCCGAGCGACGTGGAAGCGCCCAGGCGCCAAGCCTTTGCGCTGGTGCTGGCGGCCAGGCCGGCACCCATCAAATCGGCGCCCTGCAGGCCGGGCGAGAGCGCCGCCGCCAGCAGGCCCAGCAGCAACGCTGCGTCAACCGCGCGCAGCACTGCTCCCGGATGATCGGCAACTATCCAGCAACGAAAGAACACGCCGCCGATTCCGGCCAGCAGGCCCAGGTAGAGCGCGACCTTGGCGCCCCAGATCGCGCCGGCCAGCGCCGGCGCGGTACCGATTTCGGCCACCGGCACCGGCTGCATGGCCTGTCCCACGGCAAAACTGACCGTCCCCGCCACCGGATGCCCGTCGCCCGATACCGCCCGCCAACTGAGCGCATGCACGCCCGCATCCAACGCGGGCAGCGGCACGGCGACGGTCGCACCTTGCGCTTCCGGCAGAGGCAGATCAAAGGCTTGCCCGGGCGCGATGAGGCGCAACCGGGTCAGCACCACCGACTCGCTGAAGCGCAGCGTGGCCTGGGCCGGCGCGTCTGCCAGCACCGCACCATCGGACGGTTGCGACTGCACCAGCATCGCATGCGCATGCACTCCGCTGCCGGCCAGCAGCAGCCACAGCGCCAGCAAGGCCTGCAGCAATACGCCGCAAGCCAGATGCGGGCCGAGGCGGGTCACTGCGCGTCCCGTGGTGCCAGCAGGTGCAGCGCCGGCGCGGGGCGTTCGGCCTCGTCGTGCGCCCCATGCCCGGCCTGGTTTGCCGCCGGCACCTCGATCCAGCGTATGACGCTGCCTGTACAGGTCTGCACCGTCGGGAAATACAGCGTCGTGCCCGGCTTCAGCGTCGGCGCCAGATAGGCGTCGAACGCAAAGCCCGCATGCTGGCCGTCGGGCAGGCTGCCACCCGTCCAGGTGATGGTGCGCACGCCTTCGGTCACCGCGCTGCCATGCGCGTCATAGGCCTGGTCGTACCGCGCCTGCGTGGCCTGGATCTGCCAGCCCTCCTGGGGCCGGGGCCGCACCGCAACCACGCCCGCGGGAATCAGCACGCTGACCTGGGTCGTCGGCGAGCCCTGGCAGCCATGTCCGATTTGCAGGACGGCCGTGTAGTCGGCGCCCACCGGCGCGCGCGGGGTTTTCAACGTGACATGGGCCTGCGCTGCGCTGGCCAGCGCGCACGCCGCGGCAAGAACGGGCAGGCGCGCCGCAATACGCCAGGGCGGGGAGAAGGGTTTGTACATGGTGATTTGCTTTCGACAACAGACGGTAATGCATTGCCGCGCCGGGGAGCCGGCGCCGGCCGGCGGGTCAACGGTACAGCCAGGGCTGGTCGAGCAAACGCTCGCCCAGCAGCCGCAGCGCCGCGTCGCGCCCCCAGCGCAGCGCCCCGGTGGCGTGGAAGACGACGCCGTTGCGGCGCGACTGCTGCTGCACCCGCGCGCAGCGCTGCCAGCGCTCAAGCGCGTAGTGGCGCAGGCGCTCGGCCAGCGGCAGGTCGTGCAACAGCAGCGCCTGCTGCAGCACGGCGGCGTCCTCGATGGCCATGCCCGCGCCCTGCGCCAGGTAGGGGCGCATCGGGTGCGCCGCATCGCCCGACAGCGCCACCAGGCCCTGTGCCATCTCGTGCGCACCGGCCACTGGCGCGCGGTCGGCCAGCGGCCACAGCCGCCAGCCGCTGCCGGCCTGGGGCACGGCGCGCACCAAGTCCTGCAGCGGCGCGCAGGTGGCGGCCAGCGCCGCTTCCAGGTCGGCTGCGTTGACCGTGTGATCCCAGTCGTCCAGGTCTGCAGGCGGCGTGCCGTGGCGAATCGCCACCACGTTGAGCAGTTCGCCGCGGCGCAGCGGGTAGTGCACCACGTGCAGGCGCGGCCCCAGCCAGGCGGTGACGTCCTGCGTACGCAGCGCCGCGGGCAGCGCATCCTGGCGCACCACGGCGCGGTAGGCCAGGTGACCCGAGGCACGCGTCCCCGCCTCGCCCAGCAGCTGCGCGCGGATGCGGCTGCGCAGGCCGTCGGCGCCGATCAGCAGGTCGCCCTCGGCCGATTCCTGCGCTCCCGCGCCCGTCTGCAGCGCCAGCGCCACGCCGCTGCCCTGCACGCCGTAGGCGCCCACCTGCCGATCCAGGCGCAACTGCACCCGGTCATTGTTTCGCACCGCATCCAGCAGCAGGCCGTGCAGGTCGGCACGGTGGATGGTGACGTAGGGCGCGCCGTAGCGCTCGACGCAGCGCGCGCCCAGTGGCAGCTGCGCCAGCTGGGCGCCGTTGCGAGCGCTGCGCACGACGAGCCGGCCGGGCCGCGCGGCGACCGCGTCCAGCGCCTGCGCCAGGCCCCAGCCATGCAGGCAGCGCACCACGTTGGGGCCCAGCTGCACGCCGGCGCCCACCTCGCCAAAGGCCGGCGCGCGCTCGAACAGCCGCACCCGCGCGCCGGCGCGCGCGCAGGCCAGCGCCGCCGCAAGCCCGCCAATGCCGCCGCCGGCAATCAAAACCTGTGCATCCATGCCTGCGATTGTGCGGCCGCGCCGCCGGGTCAGCGCGCAACCAGCGCCGTGCCCGCGCCCAGCTGCACCGCGGCCTGCTCGAACAGCGCCAGCGCCATGGGCTTGCCGAACAGATAGCCCTGGAAGGCCTGGCAGCCGTGCTCGCACAGAAACGCCAGTTGCCCGCGGGTTTCCACGCCCTCGGCCACCAGGCCCAGATCCAGGCTGCGCGCCAGCGCGATGATGGTGCGCACGATGGCCGCGTCGTTGGCGTCGACGAGCACGTCGCGCACAAAGCTGCGATCGATCTTGAGCTGGTCCAGCGGCAAGCGCTTGAGGTAGGACAGCGAGGAGTAGCCGGTGCCGAAGTCGTCCAGCGAGAAGCGCACGCCGGTGCGGCACAGCTCCTGCATGCGGGCGATGGTCAGCTCGGTGTCGGTCAGCAGGGTGCTTTCGGTCAGCTCCAGGCGCAGCTGCCGGGGGCTGGCGCCGGCCTGGTGCAAAGCCTCCAGCACCTGCTCGACGAAGTCGTCGCGGTGAAACTGCCGCGCGCTGACGTTGACCGACAGCACCAGGTGCTGCAGGTGCACCTCGCCCGCCCAGGCGGCCAGCTGGGCGCAGGCGGTGTGCAGCACCCAGCGGCCCAGCGCGATGATCAGGTCGCTGGATTCGGCCAGCGCAATGAACGCACCCGGCAGCACCAGGCCGCGTGTGGGGTGGTTCCAGCGCAGCAGGGCCTCGGCGCCGGTCACGCGGCCCTGGGCGTCGACCACGGGCTGGTAGGCCAGCGCCATCTCGCCGCGCGCCAGCGCCTGGCGCAACTCCACCTCCAGCTGGTTGCGCTCGCTGCGCGCGGCCAGCACGGTCGGGTCGAAGAAGCGCACCGTGTTGCGCCCCGCGGCCTTGGCCTCGTACATCGCAAAATCAGCCTGCTTGAGCAGTTCCTGCGTGGACGCGCAGGGGTGGCCGAACACGGTCACGCCGATGCTGGGCGTGCTGTGGTGCTCCATCTGCGGGCCCAGCGTGTAGGGCTGGGTGAGGCTGGCGGCGATCTTGTGCGCCAGCTTTTCGGCGTGGGCGCGCGCCGTGTCCCACGAGGGACCGAGCTGTTCGAGCAGGACGACGAACTCGTCGCCGCCAAAGCGCGCCACGGTGTCGCAGGCGCGCAGGCAGGCGGTGAGGCGCTGGGAGACGAGCATCAACAGGTGGTCGCCCATGTCGTGGCCGCGCGTATCGTTCAAGTCCTTGAAGTTGTCCAGGTCGATGAACAGCACGGCTGCGTGGCCCTGGCTGCGCTGCAGCGCCAGGCAGGCGCGCCGCAGTCTGTCCAGGAACAGGCGGCGGTTGGGCAGGCCGGTCAGCGGGTCGTAGAAGGCCAGGCGCTCGACCTCGCCCTCGACGCGCTTGCGCTCGGTGATGTTGCGCCCCACGCCGCGATAGCCCAGCAGGCTGCCGTCCTCGGCCACGATGGGCACGCCGCTGAGCGCGATCCAGTAGTCGCGCCCGTGCAGGCCGACGCGGCGCAGCTCCAGGTCGCGAAACGACTCGCGGCGCGCCAGCTGGGCGCGGTGCGCGGCCCAGTCCTGCTCACTCATGTTCAGCGTCCTGATCTCCCAGCTGTGCCTGCCCAGCAGCGAGCGCAGGCGCTCGTCCTGCTGCGCCATCGCGCCGGTGATGTCGGTGAAGCGCAGCTGCGCGTCCTGCTCCCAATACCAGTCCGAGGACAGGTCGCTCAGGCTGCGAAAGCGCGCCTCGCTGCGCTTGAGTTCGGTCTGCACGCGCACGAAGTCGCTCACGTCGGCGAAGGTGCGCACCAGCGCGCCGCTGTCCAGGGTCTTGGTGCGCACCTCCAGCGTGCGTCCGCCGCGCGTGGTGCGCCAGTACAGCTCGGGCGAGGCCTTGGTGCCCAGGCTGCCGACATAGTCGCGCCCGCGCTCGTCGACCCAGCCGGTCTGCTGGCCGAAGTCACCGCGCCCGGACTGCACCGCGGTCAGCTCGGCCAGCGTCGGACGGCAGGCCACCTGCTCGCGTTCGAGTTCGAGCAGCTCCAGCACGCGCTCGTTGAAGACGATGATGCGCCCCTGGTCGTCGGTCTGCAGCACGCCCTGGCTCATGCTGGCCAGCGCGGTACGCATGTCGCGCAGTTGTTGGCGCAAGGCTTGCTCGGCCACAGGCGCAGGCGCTGCGCGGGCCAGCAACAGCGCCAGGCGCTGGGCCAGCTCCGCCCAGCATGCCTGGCGCGGCCGATGAACGAGGTAGTCGCGCGCGCCGGCGCCTGCTGCCGTGCCCTGCAGTGCCGGCAGGGCCAGCGCCTGTTGGTCAGGGCTCAGGCACAGCAGCGCAGGGGCGCTCCAGGACGCCAGCGCCTGCAGTGCATCGGCCTGCATCTGCGCGTCCAGCCACCACACCAGCGCGTCGCAATGCGCCAGCGCGTCCTGATCCTGAACCTGGTCTGCCGTGGCACTCACGCACTGCCAGTGCGGCTGCAGGCGCGCGAGCGCCCGCCCTGCTTGCGCTGCACGGGTGGCATCGGCGTCGATCCAGGCGATACGGAAGGTCATTGCAGCAACGGTTTGCAATTGGATACATGCACGATAGCAGACCACCGGGCTTTGACAAGACGAGTGCAAGCCTCAATGCCGTTCCGTGTCGTGTCGCACTGGCGCCGCCTGCCACGGCGGCGCCAGGCAGCACAAGGCCGGCGCCGCCACGGGGAGGGCGCCGGCCTTGCAGAGCGCCGGCTTGCGCCGGCCGGCTTCAGTCGGTCAGCAGTTGCTGCAGCACAAAGGGCAGGATGCCGCCGGCGCGGTAGTAGTCGACCTCCACCGGCGTGTCGATACGCAGCGTCACCATGATCTCGCGCCGCTTGCCGTCGCTGCCGGTGATCACCACCTTGGCGTCGCTGCGCGGACGCAGCTGCGGGTCGGGGGTCACGTCGATGGTCTCGTCCCCCTTCAGGCCCAGGCTCTCCCAGGAGTCATTGCCCTTGAACTGCAGCGGCAGCACGCCCATGCCGACCAGGTTGGAGCGGTGGATGCGCTCGAAGCTGCGCGCAATCACCGCCTTGATGCCCAGCAGCTGCGTGCCCTTGGCCGCCCAGTCGCGGCTCGACCCAGTGCCGTATTCCTCGCCGGCAAAGACCACGGTGGGCGTTTTGGCGTCGATGTACTGCATCGCGGCGTCGAAGATCGACATCTTCTCGCCATGCTGCGCGCCCTCGCCCTGGTACAGCGTCATGCCGCCCTCTTCGCGCGATCCGTCGGCCAGCGGCGGAATCATCAGGTTCTTGATGCGCACGTTGGCAAAGGTGCCGCGCATCATCACGTCGTGGTTGCCGCGCCGCGAACCGTAGCTGTTGAAGTCCGCCGTCTGCACGCCATGGGCGATCAGCCACTGCCCGGCCGGCCCGCTGTCCTTGATGCGACCGGCTGGCGAGATGTGGTCGGTGGTGACCGAATCGCCGAACAGCGCCATAACGCGCGCGCCGGCAATCGCCGTCCCGCCCCCGGCCTCGCCGGTGCCGCCGAGCGAAAAGCCATCGAAGAACGGCGGCTCGGCGATGTAGGTGCTGGTGGGCCAGTTGTAGACCTGGCCCTTGACCTCGGGAATCTTCTCCCACAGCTTGCCCGGCTCGGTCTTGACCTTGGCGTAGTTCTCGCGAAAGGCCTTGCCCTTCATCGCGAACTTGAGCAGCTGGTTGACCTCGTCGGTGCTCGGCCAGATGTCGCCCAGGAACACGTCCTTGCCGCCCTTGCCCTTGCCCACCGGCTGGGTCATCAGGTCGATCATCATGTTGCCGGCAATGGCGTAGGCAACCACCAGCGGCGGGCTCATCAAAAAGTTGGCCTTCAGGTTGGGGTGGATACGCGCCTCGAAGTTGCGGTTGCCAGAGAGCACCGACGCGCACACCAGCTGGTGCTGGTTGATGGCCTCGTTGACCTCGGGCGCCAGGTCGCCGGCGTTGCCGATGCAGGTGGTGCAGCCGTAGGCGGCCAGGTCAAACCCCAGCTTGTCCAGGTAGGGAAGCAGGCCGGTCTCGGTCAGGTATTCGGTCACCACGCGCGAACCCGGGGCGAGCGAGGTCTTGATGTGCGGATTGACCTTCAGGCCATGCTCCACGGCCTTCTTGGCAAGCAGGCCGGCGGCCAGCATGACGCTCGGGTTGCTTGTGTTGGTACAGCTCGTGATGGCGGCGATCAGCACGTCGCCGTTGCCAATGTCGTACCCCCCCTTGGGCACCGGGTGCAGGCCGACTGCCTCGCTGTGGGCCGAGGCCAGCGTCGGCTTGTTGCTCACCATTTCGACGGCCGAGCGCGGCGCGCCCTCGTGGCCGTTGCGCGGCTCCTGCATGCTGGTGCCATGCACCTTGCCATCGCGCGTAAGGTGCACGCGCTGGGGCAACATCTCGGCAGGACGGTTGAAGCCGCCGGCCTCCATCGGCTTGGAGTACATGACCTTGAACTGCTCGGCCATCGCCCCCAGCGCGATGCGGTCTTGCGGGCGGCGCGGGCCGGCCAGGCTCGGCTCGACGGTGGACAGATCCAGCGAGATGACTTCGGAGTAGTCGATCTCGCCCGCCTTGGCGGTGCCGAACATGTCCTGGGCGCGGTAGTAGGCCTCCAGCGCCTCGATCTCGGCCTTGCTGCGGCCGGTGCCCTGGAAGTATTCGATGGTGCGCTCGTCGACCGGGAACATGCCGCAGGTCGAGCCGTTCTCCGGCGACATATTGCCCAGCGTCGCGCGGTCGGGAACGCTCAAGGACGCCGTGCCCGGGCCGAAGTACTCGACGAACTTGCCCACCACCTTGTGCTGGCGCAGCATCTCGGTCACCGTCAGCACCAGGTCGGTGGCGGTGACGCCGTCGCGCAGTTGGCCCTTCAGTTCAAAGCCGACCACGTCGGGCGTCAGGAAATAGACCGGCTGGCCCAGCATCGCCGCTTCGGCCTCGATGCCGCCCACGCCCCAGCCGACGACGCCGATGCCGTTGATCATCGTGGTGTGGCTGTCGGTACCGACCAGGGTGTCGGGGTAGTACAGCCCGTCCTTGGTCTTGTGCACGCCCGGCGCCAGGTATTCCAGGTTGACCTGGTGGCAGATGCCAAAGCCCGGCGGCACCACGCGGAAGGTGTCGAACGCCTGCATGCCCCACTTCATGAACTGATAGCGCTCATGGTTGCGCTTGAACTCCAGGCCCATGTTCAGGCGCAGCGCGTCCTTGCGCGCGTAGTAGTCGACCATCACCGAGTGGTCGACCACCAGGTCGACCGGAACCAGCGGCTCGACCTTCTTCGGGCTCTTGCCTAGGCGCTGGGCGGCCGAACGCATCGCGGCCAGGTCAACCAGCAGCGGCACGCCGGTGAAATCCTGCAGCAGCACGCGTGCGACGGTGAACGGGATTTCCTCGGTGCGAGCGCCATTGGGCTGCCAGTTGGCAAGCTGCTCGACATGCTCGGGTGTGACCTTGACGCCGTCGCAATGGCGCAGCACCGACTCCAGCACGATGCGGATCGAGCGCGGCAACCGTTTGACGCTGGGATATTTGCGCGCCAGCGCCGGCAGCGAGAACATCTGTCCCTCTTTGCCGGACGCCGTGGTAAACGGCTTGATCGTCGAGGCAAATGCGTGGGATTTGGAGGGACTTGCCATGATGGGGGCTCCTTGGTCGAAAAATGAAATGGTTTGAGCGCCATTCTGGCATCGCACCGCCCGACCTGCCAGCCCCCGCCCGGACACCATCACTGCCATGGGGCCACTGCCGGCCCGATTTGCGTTTTTACTGCTCTTGCCACGCATTGCGACGCCAATGCCGCGCACCATATCCGCCACCATGGGCAATGCGTGCGATCAGCCATTGCGCCGTGCATTCAACCGGCCCGCCACCCACGCAGGCGCCAAAACAAAAAAGCCTGCAAATTGCAGGCTTTTTATTTATGTCGCGTACTCAAACCGTGACCGGATCGCAGTCAGATTGCGAATTGCTCGCGATCCTGGCCTTGAATCCACCTCGGCGGCTTGCCACGGCCGGTCCAGGTCTGGCCGGTTGCTGGATCGCGGTACTTGGGGGCGACCTTGGTACCCGCCGATGCACTGCGCGCCGCGCGTGCCGGCGGGAATACGTCCTGCTGCGTCAACTCATATTCATCAATCAGGGCGCGCACGCGGGTAATGGCCTCTGCCAATTCCTTCTCACGAGCTTCCTTGATTTTCAATTCGAGCGCTTCGCGCTCCCTGAGCAGTTCCTTATAGCTGTTGGCCATGGTATGAATGAAATGTGCAGTTAAACGTGGGCCGATTATAGTGACACATCGGCGCATGCAAACCCCTCGCGGCTGTTTTTAATAAAAATAATCAAATATCCGCCCTCATTCATGCCGCCAACACCAGTACCGCCAGCGCCAACGGGAATGACGCGCGACAATCGGCACTTCTTCAAAGTCCTTCAAGATAAAAACAAACTCCATGGCCTTGTATTGCATTGGCGATATCCAGGGTTGCCACGGCTCGCTGCAGCGTCTGCTGGCAACCATTGACTTCTCTCCCAGCCGCGACCAGGTTTATCTGCTGGGCGACCTGGTCAACCGCGGGCCGGATTCGGCCGCCGTGCTGCGCCAATGCATGGCGCACGAAGGCAGCCTGCACGCGCTGCTGGGCAACCACGACCTGCATCTGCTCGCCACGGCGCACGGCGTGCGCCCGCCGTCGCGGCGCGACACGCTGGACGTCGTCCTGCATGCGGACGACCGCGGCGCCATGCTCGACTGGCTGGCGCGCCAACCACTGGCGCGGCGCATCGAGCATGGCGGCCAGCCGCTGCTGATGGTGCATGCCGGCGTGCTGCCGCAGTGGCGCGCCGACGAGGTGCTGGACTTGGCCGCCGAGGTGCAGGAGCCGCTGCGCGGGCCACAGCGGGCGGCGTTTTTGCAGCAGATGTATGGCAACACACCCGCGCAGTGGAGCTACGCGCTGCAGGGCGCGGATCGGCTGCGCGTCATCGTGAACGCGCTGACCCGGCTGCGCTTTTGCTCGCACGAGGGCGTGATGGACTTTGCCAGCAGCGAGTCGGCCAGCGCCGCGCCGCAGGGGCTGCTGCCCTGGTTCGACGTGCCTGCCCGGCGCAGCCGGGACACGCTGATTGCCTTTGGCCACTGGTCCACGCTGGGCTGGATGAGCCGCCCCGACGTGCTGGCGCTGGACACCGGCTGCGTCTGGGGCGGCGCGCTGAGCGCGGTGCGCTTTGGTGCGACGCTTGCCGAGCACGAACTGATCCAGGTGCGCTGCCCGCAGGCCCAGGCACCGGGCCAGTGAACACGGGGCGCGCTGGCGCCAATCCACGAGATCGCTGGGTTCTGCCGCATATACCCGTGTTGCCTGTCAAGCTCGACGCCAAGGATCAGTGCTGCAGCGCCTGCACGTACTCGCCCGCCACCGCGCGGGTGCGTGCGTCCAGCGCCAGCAGCGCGTCGACGCTGTCGGGCTGGTCGGGCTGCACGCGTTCGAGCATCGCCAGGTTCAGCGCGTGGATCTGGTCGAAGCGGATGCGGCCGCCGAGAAACGCGGCGACGGCCACCTCGTTGGCGGCGTTGAGCACCGCCGTCGTTCCCGGCGCGGCGGCCAGCGCCTGCCACGACAGGTGCAGGCCGGGAAAGCGCCGCGCGTCGGCCTCCTCGAAGGTCAGCGCCGCCAGCTGCGTGAAATCCAGCGGCGCGGCGCCGCTGGCGATGCGCTCGGGCCAGGCCAGGCCGCAGGCAATCGGAACGCGCATGTCGGGCGTGCCCAGCTGGGCAATGATGGACGCGTCGTTGAACTGCACCATCGAGTGGATGATCTGCTGCGGATGGATCACCACCTTGATTTGCGCGGGCGTGAGGTCGAACAGCCAGCGCGCCTCGATCACCTCCAGCGCCTTGTTCATCATGGTTGCCGAGTCGACCGAGATCTTGCGCCCCATCGAGAAATTGGGATGGGCGCAGGCCTCGCCGGCGGTGACATCGCTGAGCGTCGCCGGGTCGCGCGTGCGAAACGGCCCGCCCGAGGCGGTGAGCAGCACGTGGTCGACGCGCTGGGCCCAGGTGGCAGGGTCTTCGGGCAGGCTCTGGAAGATGGCCGAGTGCTCGCTGTCGATGGGCAGCAGCGTCGCGCCACCCTCGCGCACCGCGCGCATGAAGACCGCGCCGCCGACGACCAGCGCCTCCTTGTTGGCCAGCAGCAGCCGCTTGCCCGCGCGCGCCGCAGCAAGGCAGGGCGCCAGGCCCGCGGCGCCGACGATGGCGCCCATGACCGCGTCGACCTCGGGGTGCGCGGCAATCGCCTGCAGCGCGTCGGGCTGCTGCAGCACCTCGGTCTTCAGCCCCTGGGCCTTGATCTTGTCGGCCAGCTGCGCCGCATGCGCGCTGCTGGCCATCACCGCGTAGCGCGGATTGAAGCGCGCGCACTGCGCCAGCAGCATGTCGACCTGCGTGGCCGCGCTGAGCGCAAAAATCTCGTAGCTGTCCGGGTGGCGCGCCACCACGTCCAGCGTATTGGTGCCAATCGATCCGGTCGATCCGAGTACGGTCAGGCGTTGGGTCATCAAGATGTCTCTCTCTGCAGCAACACGGCCGCGCCCCACCCGGGCCGGCCACTGCGCCGCGAATGCAGCCAATACACAGCCAATCAGGTGGAGGCGGCCTGCTGGGCCAGCATCATCGCCAGCGGCAAGGTAGGCAGCAGCGCATCGATGCGGTCGAGCACGCCGCCGTGGCCGGGCAGCAGGCCGCTGCTGTCCTTCATGCCGGCGCTGCGCTTGACCAGCGACTCGGCCAGGTCGCCGACGACGCTGAGCGCCGTCAGAAACAGCGCGCCCAGCACCAGCAGCCAGGTGCCGCGCTGCGCGAGCAAGGTGTACAGGCTGGGGCTGTGCGCCTGGGTGGCCGCGTCCAGCGCGCTCCAGCCAAAGGCCAGCACCAGCACGCCCAGCATGCCGCCCCACACGCCCTCCCAGCTCTTGCCCGGGCTGATTGCCGGCGCCAGCTTGCGCGCCACCAGGCGCTGGCCGAAGCTGCGCCCGGCAAAGTAGGCACCGATGTCGGCCATCCACACCAGGCACAGCACCGACAGCAGGAAATTGATGCCCGCGATGCGCGCCTGCACCAGTGCCAGCCAGGCCAGACACAGCAGGGCAATACCGACGATCAGGCGCAGCGTGCGCGGCACGCGCGGCCAGCCGGCCACGCCCAGGCGCAGCAGCAGCGCGCCGCCCAGCACCCAGACCAGCGCAGCGGCGCTCCACAGCCAGGGCAGGCGCTGCTCCAGCCAGCCCGCCTGCCAGGCCAGCAGGCACAACAGTGGGCACAGCGCGCCCAGCAGCAGCGACGCCGCACCGCCCAGGCCATTGAGCCGACCCCACTCCCAGCCACCGGCACCCATCATCACCAGGCCGAGCACTGCCAGCGGAACGAACGACGGGTAGAACAACGCCGGCAGCACGATGGCCAGCAGCACGATGGCGGTGATGATGCGTTGCTTGAGCACGGGCCGCGCCTCCTTTGTTCAGGCAGCGCCTGCGCTGTGCGTCACCTGCGCAGAGGTGCGGCCAAAGCGGCGCTCGCGCGCGCCGTAGTCGGCCAGCGCCGCGTCGAGCGCAGCTTCATCGAAGTCGGGCCACAGCAGGTCGCTGAAGTACAGCTCGCTGTACGCGGTCTGCCACAGCAGAAAATTGCTGATGCGCATCTCGCCTCCGGTGCGGATCAACAGGTCGGGGTCGGCCACGTGGGCCAGTGCAAGCGCGCCGCCCAGCGTCTCTTCGGTGATCGGCTCGCCACGCGCAGCCAGCTGCGCCGCCGCCTGGGCAATGTCCCAGCGCCCGCCGTAGTTGAAGCAGACGTTGAGCGTAAGGCGCTGGTTGGCCGCGGTGGCCTGCTCGGCTTCGTGCAGGCCGGCGCGCACCTTGTCAGACAGTGCCGCCTTGTCGCCGACGAAGTGCAGGCGCACGCCGTCGCGCTGCAGCTGCGGCACCTCGCGCACCAGCGCCTTGGCCATCAGCTCCATCAGGCCCGAGACCTCGTCCTGCGGGCGGCGCCAGTTCTCCGACGAGAAGGCAAACACGGTGAGCACGGCCACGCCGCGGTCGGCGCAGGCACGCACGCAGCGGCGCAGCGACTCCACGCCCTGGCGGTGGCCGGCCAGGCGCGGCAGCAGGCGCCGCTGTGCCCAGCGGCCGTTGCCGTCCATCACGATGGCGAGGTGGCCCGGCAAGGCGTCGGCCTGGTGTTTTGCAAACAATTGCGTCATGCGCTGCAGGTGCGGGCAGTGCAGCGGCGCTGCACGCCCGCCCGGGCCGTCAGATGGCCAGGATGTCCTGTTCCTTCTCGGCCACCAGGGTGTCGATCTCGCCGATGCGCTTGTCGGTCATCTTCTGCACGTCGGCCTCGGAGCGCTTCTGGTCGTCCTCCGACGCCTGCTTGTCCTTGACCAGCTTCTTGACCGCGTCGTTGGCGTCGCGGCGCAGGTTGCGCACGGCCACCTTGGCACCCTCGCCCTCGCTGCGCACCAGCTTGGTCATCTCCTTGCGGCGCTCCTCGCTCATCGGTGGCACGGGTACGCGCAGCAGGTCGCCCATGGAGGCCGGGTTCAGGCCCAGGTCGCTCTCGCGGATCGCCTTCTCGACCTTGGCGCCCATGTTCTTCTCCCAGGGCTGCACGCTGAGCGTGCGCGAGTCCAGAAGCGACACGTTGGCCACCTGCGACAGCGGCACCATGGAGCCGTAGTACTCGACATGGATCGTGTCCAGCATGCCGATGCTGGCGCGGCCGGTGCGGATCTTGGAGAGGTTGTTCTTGAACGCGGCGATGGAATGCTCCATCTTGGCGTCCATGGTTTTCTTGATTTCGTCAATGCTCATGGTCTCTACCTCGAACAGTGGTGATGTGGACGGCAAAAACGCTCAAGCGTACACCAAGGTGCCTTCGTCCTCGCCCATCACGACGCGCTTGAGCGCGCCTTCCTTGACGATGGAGAACACGCGGATCGGCAGCTTCTGGTCGCGGCACAGCGCAAACGCGGTCGCGTCCATGATGCCCAGGTTGCGCACCATGGCCTCGTCGAACGTCAGGCGGGTGTAGCGCGTGGCCGTCGGATCCTTCATCGGGTCGGCGGTGTACACGCCATCGACCTTGGTGGCCTTGAGCACCACCTCGGCGCCGATCTCGGCGCCGCGCAGCGCGGCGGCCGTGTCGGTGGTGAAGAAGGGGTTGCCGGTGCCGGCGGCAAACACCACCACCTTGCCCTCCTCCAGGTATTGCAGCGCCTTGGGGCGCACATAGGGCTCGACCACCTGCTCGATGCCGATGGCCGACATCACGCGTGCGGTCAGTCCCTGCTTGTCCATCGCGTCGGCCAGCGCCAGCGAGTTCATCACCGTGGCCAGCATGCCCATGTAGTCGGCGGTGGCGCGGTCCATGCCCTCGGCGCCGCCGGCGACGCCGCGAAAGATATTTCCCCCGCCGATCACCACCGCCACCTCCACGCCCAGGCGCGTGACCTCGGCCACCTCGGAGACCATGCGCACGATGGTCGCGCGGTTGATGCCGAAGGCATCGTCGCCCATCAGCGCCTCGCCCGACAGCTTGAGCAGAATGCGTTTGTGTGCGGGCTTGGCGGCGGTCATGGCGTGTTCTCCGTAAGGCGTGGCAAAAAATCAAAAGGCAGCGGGCGGGGCGGGCTTCTCAGCCCTTCCCCAGGCTCAGGCGCCGGTCTGGGCAGCAGCCACCTGGGCGGCCACTTCGGCGGCGAAGTCGTCGGCCTTCTTCTCGATGCCCTCGCCCACGACGTACAGCGTGAAGCCCTTGATCGTGGTGTTGGCAGCCTTGAGCATTTGCGCCACGGTCTGCTTGCCGTCGGCGGCCTTCACGAAGACTTGGTCGGCCAGCGAGACTTCCTTGAGGAATTTCTGCACCGAACCCTCGACCATCTTGGCGACGATGTCGGCCGGCTTGCCCGACTCGGCGGCCTTGGCAGTGGCGACCGAGCGCTCGCGCTCGATCAGCTCGGCGGACACGTCGGCGCCGGTCAGCGCCACGGGCTTCATTGCGGCCACGTGCATCGCCACGTCCTTGGCGGCGGTCGCGTCACCTTCGTATTCGACGACCACGCCGATGCGCGAGCCGTGCAGGTAGTGCGCCAGCGCGCTGCCTTCGAAGCGCTTGAAGCGGCGGAACGACATGTTCTCGCCGATCTTGCCGATCAGGCCCTTGCGCACGTCTTCCAGCGTCGGGCCGAAGCCGTCTTGGCTATAGGCCAGCGCGCCCAATGCGTCCAGGTCGGCCGGATTGTTTTCGGCCACCAGCTTGGCAGCTGCATTGGCCATGGCGATGAAGCTGTCGTTCTTGGAGACGAAGTCGGTCTCGCTGTTGACCTCGATCAGCGCGCCCAGGCTGTCCTCGATGCTGGCAGCGACCACGCCCTCGGCCGTCACGCGCGAGGCGGCCTTGCCGGCCTTGGTGCCCAGCTTGACGCGCAGCAGCTCCTCGGCCTTGGCCATGTCGCCGCCGGCCTCGGTCAGCGCCTTCTTGCATTCCATCATCGGGGCATCGGTCTTGGCGCGCAGCTCGGCGACCATGCTTGCGGTAATAGCAGCCATTGTGTTTCTCCTATCTCAATTCAATGCGTTACATACGAAATGGGGGCCCCATGAGCCCCCATTGGCGTGAGCGGCCCGTGCCGGGACTCAGGCGGCGGACTCGTCCACTTCGACGAATTCGTCGTCGCCGCCTTCGGAGATGGCCTTGACCACCTCGTTCACCGCGTTCTCGCGGCCATCGATGATCGCGTCGGCAATGCCGCGGGCGTACAGCGCCACGGCCTTGGCCGAGTCGTCGTTGCCGGGGATCACGTAGTCGATGCCGTCAGGGTTGTGGTTGGAGTCCACCACGCCGATCAGCGGAATGCCCAACTTCTTGGCCTCGGCCACGGCGATCTTGTGGTAGCCCACGTCGATCACGAAGATCGCGTCGGGCAGCGTGTTCATGTCCTGGATGCCGCCGATGTCGCGCTCGAGCTTGGCCAGCTCGCGGGTGAACATCAGCTGCTCTTTCTTGCTCATACTCTCCAGACCGGCTTCCTGCTGCGCCTTCATGTCTTTCAAGCGCTTGAGCGAGGTCTTCACGGTCTTGAAGTTGGTCAGCATGCCGCCCAGCCAGCGCTGGTCGACGTAGGGCGTGGCGGCGCGCTGGGCCTGCTCGGCCACCAGCTCGCGCGCCTGGCGCTTGGTGCCCACCATCAGGATGGTGCCGCGGTTGGCGGCCAGCTGGCGCACGAACTTCTGCGCCTCCTGGAACATCGGCAGCGTCTTTTCCAGGTTGATGATGTGAATCTTGTTGCGGGAGCCGAAGATATAGGGGGCCATCTTGGGGTCCCAGAAACGGGTCTGGTGGCCGAAGTGGACACCGGCTTCCAGCATTTCGCGCATGGTCACGGACATGATTTTCATTCCAAAGGTTGGGTCTAAAATCCGGCTCCAATCACCGCAACCACGGGTTGCAGCACCTAGGCAGAGCCGATTTGTGATTTGCTTGTGCCCAGCATCCATCCATCAGGAGTTAGATGGTCTGGCAGCATCTGACAAAGCCTGTGGATTCTAGCATGTTCCGTTTCGCGCCAGACCCGCCAGCCCACGGCGCACCGCTGCCGGCCCGCAGGTGCGCCGCCCACTGTTTCGCCCCCTATCTCCATGCACATTGCCATCGTGGGCGCCGGCATCGCCGGCGTCACCACCGCCTATGAACTGGCCCTGGATGGCCACCAGGTCAGCGTCTACGAGCAGCGCTCGGCCGCTGCCGAGGACGCAAGCTTCGGCAGCGCCGGGCTGCTGTCGCCCGCGCTGCTGGCGCCCTGGGCCGCGCCCGCGGCCGACCCGGCGCAGCAGCACGGGCGGCGCAACGCCCGGCTGCGCCTGGCGCCCGGCGCCGGCATCGCGGGCCGGCTGTGGCGTTGGCAATACGGACGCGCCGCGCGCCAGCCGGACGCGGCCGCGCGCCTCGCCGCGCTGCACCGGCTGGGCCAGTACAGCCTGGCGCGCACCCGCGCCATCATCGACGGGCTTGAACTGCAATGCGACAGCGCCTACGGCACCCTGGTGCTTCTGCGCCAGCGCTCGGATCTGTCCAGCCTGGCGCCCGCGCTGCAAGCGCTGCAGGACGCGGGCCTGCAACTGCGCGAGGTGGACGCCGACACCGCGCGCCAGATCGAGCCCGGCCTGGCCGCCGACGTGCCGCTGGCCGGCGCGCTGCACGTGAGCGACGGCCAGGCCGCCAACTGCCGCGTATTCGCCCAGCAGCTGCGCCAGGCGGCGCAGGAGCGCGGCGTGCAGTTTTTCTTCAACACGGGCGTGGAGCGCATCCAGCTGCAGCCCGCCGGCGTACAGCTGGTGGGCGGCGAGCTGCGCGCGGCGGACGCCGTCGTCGTGTGCGCCGGCATGGGCGCGCAGCCGCTGCTGCGCCCGCTGGGCCTGCGCCTGCCTCTGGTGCCCGTCTACGGCTACACGGTCAGCGCACCGGTGCGCGAGGACTGCCACGCCCCGCAGGGCAGCGTGATCGATCCGCGCCACCGCATCGCCATGGTGCGCCAGGGCCAGCGCGTGCGCATCAGCGGAGGCGGCGAAATCGGCCGCACCCACGGCGCGCACCACGAGGCCACCCTGCAGCAGCTGTACCTGACCGTATCGGGCTGGTTCCCCGGCGGCGTGCAGACCTCGTCGCACCAGGTGCAGATCTGGCGCGGCCCGCGCCCGACGATGGTCGACGGCATGCCGCGCATCGGCGCCACCGCCCTGCCCGGCCTGTGGCTCAACCTGGGCCACGGCGCCAGCGGCTGGGCCCAGGCCTGCGCCAGCGCCTGCCTGCTGGCCGACCTGGTGGCCGGCCGCAGCCCCGAGATCGATCCCACCCCCTTCGCTCCAGCGCGCTGACACGCCCGCGCACCCAGGCGTAGCACCGGCGCACTGCACAATGCGCCGATGCACCGCATCACCGCCGACCGACCCCACCCGCTGCACGACTGCGCCGCCACCCGCGCGCTGGAAAACCAGGCCCAGCGGAGCCTGCCCGCGCACGCACTGATGCAGCGCGCCGCCCACGCATGCGCGCGCCTGGCACGGGCGCTGGCGCCGCATGCGCAGCGCATGTGGCTTGCCTGCGGCGGCGGCAACAACGGCGGCGACGGCCTGCTGGCCGCGGCGCTGCTGCACCAGGCGGGGCTGGACGTGACGGTCACCTGGCTGGGCACACCCGAGACCAGCCCGCCTGACGCGCTGCACTCCTGGCACGCCGCGCAGGATGCCGGCGTGTGCTTTGCCGACGCGCCGCCACCGCTGGGCACGCAAGACCTGTGCGTCGACGCGCTGCTGGGCATAGGCCTGCGCACCGGCAGCACGCACAGCCCCGACGCCCGACTGCTGGACTGCCTGCACGCGCTGCACGCAAGCCACGCAACGCTGCTCAACGTGGATCTGCCCTCGGGCCTGGTCGCCGACACCGGCCACTACGCCCCGGGCTTCGAGGCACTGGCCGCCACCGACCCCACCACCGCCGGCACGCACCAGCAGCGGCGCCACACGCTGGCGCTGCTGACGCTCAAGAGCGGCCTGTTCACTGCCCATGGGCGCGACGCGGCGGGCGGCGTCTGGTACGACGACCTGGGCGTGGACGCCGCCACCCATCCGCCCCAGGCCTGGCTGGCCGGCGCGCCCGCGCCCTCCGCGCGCGCCCACGCCAGCCACAAGGGCAGCTTTGGCGACGTGGCCGTCATTGGCGGCGAAGGCCTGGCCGCATGCGGCATGGGCATGACCGGCGCCGCCGTGCTGGCCGCCAGCGCCGCGCTGCACGCCGGCGCCGGCCGCGTCATGGTGGCGCTGCTGGACGGCGGCGCCACCGCCGCCCTGCCCCAACAGCCCGCGCTGATGCTGCGCCGCTTCGACGCGCTGGAGCTGGCGCACGCCACCGTGGTCTGCGGCTGCGGCGGCGGCGCGGCCGTCGCCACGGTGCTGGCGCAGGTGCTGCAGCAGGCGGGCCGCCTGGTGCTGGACGCCGACGCGCTGAACACCATCGCCGCCGACACGGCGCTGCGCGCGCAGCTGGCCGCGCGCAGCAGCCGAGCCGGCTGCGCCACCGCGCTCACGCCCCACCCGCTCGAAGCTGCGCGCCTGCTGGGCACGAGCAGCGCCGCCGTGCAGGCCGACCGCCTGAGTGCTGCCAACCAACTTGCGCAGCAGCTGGGCTGCGCCGTCGTGCTCAAGGGCTCGGGCAGCGTCGTTGCCGCGCCGGGACGGCTGGCGCACATCAACCCCACGGGCAACGCCCGGCTGGCCAGCGCCGGCACCGGCGACGTGCTGGCCGGCCTGCTGGGCGCGCGCCTGGCCGCCCAGCCCCGCGCCGACCTGGACGGCGCCTTTGCCGCCGCCAGCGCCGCCTGCTGGCAGCACGGCGCGCTGGCCGACGCCTGGCCCGCCCACCAGGCCCTGACGGCCGACCGGCTGGCACAAGCCATCACGCCCTGAGCAAGACGCCCACGCAACCGGCGCACGGGCCGCACAGCCCATCGGCGCCTGCCAACGCACAACACCACCGCTGCAAGCGTGAAAGCACTGGCATACCATGACCGGGCTGCAACCATGCACCACGGGCGAGCCGCAGCAGCGCCGCGACGGCGCACGCCTGCCCGCACCCTTGAAGGAGTTCTCCATGAGCGTTCGACTGGCCGTTGTCTATTACTCCACCTATGGCACCAACCACCAGATGGCCGAAATCGCCGCGCAGGCCGCGCAGGACGCCGGCGCCGAGGTGCGCCTGCTGAAGACGCGCGAAACCGCGCCCGCCGAGGTCGTCGCCGGGCAGGAGCACTGGAAGGCCCACGCGGAAAAAACCCACCACATCCCCACGGCCACCGCTCAGGACATGGAATGGGCCAACGCCTACCTGTTCAGCGCGCCCACGCGCTTTGGCGGCATGGCCAGCCAGATGCGCGCCTTCATCGACACGCTGGGCGGCGTCTGGTCGCAAGGCAAGCTGGCCAACAAGGCCATCTCGGCCATGTCGTCGGCGCAGAACACCCACGGCGGGCAGGAGTCGACGATTTTGTCGTTCTATTACACGGCGATGCACTGGGGCAGCATCATCGTCGCGCCGGGCTTTACCGACCCGGCCATCTTCAAGACCGGCGGCAACCCCTACGGCTACAGCCACACCCAGGGCGCGCCGTTCGACGACGCGGCACACGCCAGCATCGCCCACCAGGCCCGGCGCCTGGTCGCCTTCGCCGCCAGGCTGGACTGACTCCATCGCACAGGAGAGCGTCATGACCACCGCACCCAGCACCGAACAGATCCGCCAGCGGCGCGCCGCGTTTCGCCGGCTGCACGACAGCGGCTGCTTTGTGATCCCCAACCCCTGGGACGCGGGGTCGGCGCGCTACCTGGCAAGCCTTGGGTTTGCCGCGCTGGCCTCGACCAGCTCGGGCTTCGCCTGGTCGCGCGGGCAACGCGACGGCGCCGTGGCGCTGCCCGTGGTGCTGGACTATTTGCGCACGCTGGTGGCCACCACCGATCTGCCGGTCAACGCCGACTTCGAGCACGGCTTTGCCGACGACGCGCTGGGCGTGGCGCGCAACGTCGCGCTGGCCATCGCCACGGGCGTGGCCGGCATCTCCATCGAAGACTCCACCGGCAACCCCGCCGCGCCGCAGTTCGCGCTGGATGAGGCGGTGGAGCGCATGCGCGCGGCGCGCGCGGCCATCGACGCCAGCGGAGAAGACGTGATGCTGATCGGCCGCGCCGAGAATTTCTTCGTCGGCAATCCCGATCTGGCCGACACCATCGAGCGCCTGTGCGCCTACGCCGAAGCCGGCGCCGACTGCCTGTACGCGCCGGCGCTGCACACCGCAGAGCAGATCCGCGCCGTGGTGCAGGCAGTTGCGCCCAAGCCGGTCAACGTGCTGGTCGGCGGCGCCAGCGCCTTCACCCAGGCCGAGCTGGCCGCGCTGGGAGTGCGCCGCATCAGCGTCGGCGGCGGCATGGCGCGCGCCGCCTGGGGCGCGCTGGACCGCGCGGCACGGCGGCTGGCCGAGGAAGGCCGTTTTGACGGCTTTGAAGGCGCCATGCCGGGGCGCGACCTCAATCAGCTCTTTGGCTGACGCCCGGTGCAGCAGCCGGCCGGCCCTGGCCGCCCAGCACCTGCAGCCGTCGTTCGAGCCGCGCGGCGCGCGCGCTGTCACCCTGCTGGCGCGCACGCAGCACATCGGCCTGCAGCCAGCCGCGCAGCGCGCCTTCCCAGCCCTGCCCGGACGCGGTCTCCAGCGCCAGCGCCCAGGTGCCGTCGTGCGCCCGGCCGCTGCGCACGGCCACGCCGGCGGCCACCAGACGCGCCAGCGCGTCCTCTATATCGGCCATCCCGGCCGCGTCACGCAGCGCCTGCTGCTGCGCCGCAGGCAACAGCGCGCGCTGCGCGCCGGTGAGCGGCCATCCCGCCAGATAGTCGGCATAGGCACGCTCGGCGGGTGCCGCGTCCTGGCGCAGCGCATCAAACGCAGTGCAGGGCGCAAAGTCCAGGCTGGCCGCCTGCACGGCGCAGCGCAGCAGCTCGACGCGCGCGAGCAGCGCGGGCGCGGCGGTGCGCGCCACCTCGGCACGCGCTCGGCGCCACTGCAGCGCGGCCACGCGGGCATTGCCCCGCAGCTGGACCTGGGTGGCGCGCTCGGCCGCGTCCAGCGCGCCCAGTTTCCAGTCGGGCGTGGGCGGCGTGCTGGCGCAGCCCGCCAGCAGGGCGGCGGCCAGAGCGGCGGGCAGCGCCCAGCAGCGCCTGGCATGGTGGATGAACGGGTCGCAGGTCATGGCAGTTTCAGCTCCGCATCGCCGCGCGCAAAAGGCCATTTGCGCTGCAGCTCGCTCACCATGGCGTCGACCTTGAGCAGGCTGGCCTCCACCTCGGCGCGCAACGCGTCCAGGTCGGTCGTCGCGCCGCGCACGTTCGAGCCCACCGCCTGCGCCTCGGCCAGCACCGCGTCGACCCGCTGCAGGCTGGCGCGCGCGTCGGTCAGCAGCGCCTGCGACTGCAGCACGGCGGCGCGCAGCGCGGCCACCAGGCCGGCGTCGCCGTTGCTGCCACCGAGCACTTGGCGGTCGGCACGCTGCACCAGGGTGTCAAGGCGCTGCACCAGGGCTTCGCTGCGTTCGAGCAGCACCAGCACCTTGCGCGCGTCGGCGTCGTTGCCCATCAGCACGCCAAGCGCGCCTTGCGGGCCATTGATGCGCTCGCCCAGCTGCTGCACCCGGGCCAGGGTCTGGTTGACCGGCGCGTCGGTGGCCGTCATTTTTTGCAGGTTGTCCAGTAGCTCGCGTGCACTGGCCATGAGCTGGGGAATCTCGGCCGCCGTGTCGCCGCTGAGCACGGGCCGCACGGCGCCGGCGGGCAGCGGCGGGTCGTCCAGCACGCCGCTATAGGCCTTGATGGCCGTGCCGCCCACCAGGCCGCGCACCAGCGTGAAGACGCTGCTCTCGCGCAGCCAGTGCGCGTCGCGCTCGGCCACGTCGACGAGGATGCGCACATTGCCGTCCTGCGCCAGCTCGGTGCGGCGCACTCGGCCGATGGGAAAGCCCGAGAAGGTCACGTCCATGCCGACGCTCACGCCCTCGGAGTCCTCGGCAAGCAGCACCAGCGGCTGGGTGGGCTCGAACACGCCACGCGCATACAGCAGGTACGACACTGCCCCCAGAACCAGGGCCAGCGTCAGCAACAGCAGCGCTGCGGCCTTCAGGCGCAAATGCCGTATGGGCGGCAAGAGGTCTTCGTGTTGCGGCAAGGGCTGCTCAATGGTCATGTGGCAAGAATTTCAGTAGTAATTTCCAAGCAGCGAGAACAGCTCGATCAGCAGCAGCACGGCAAACAGGCGCGCCAGACCGCCCTGGCTGGCGGCATCGTGCCGGCCTGGCTGCGGATCGGCATGCGACGCATGCAGGCTGGCGGCCATGGGAACCAGCGCCACCGTCAGGCTGAACAGCAGGGTCTTGAGCGCGAAGACCAGCGTAATCGAAGGCGTGAACACCTGGCCGAACATGCGCGTATAGGCCGAAAAACCGGCGGTATTGAACCCATACACACCAAGATAGGCCATCAACAGCGCCACCACGCAGGACAGTGCCGCCAGCGTGATACTGGCATAGGCGCCACCCAGCACGCGCGGCAGAAATTCCATGCGCAGCGGATCGCCCCCCCGCGCGCGCAGCGCCTGCAGCGCGCCCGAGCGGCGCAACTGTGCCAGCCGCGCAGCGCCGGGAATGACGGTGCGCATCGCCACGAACAACGCCGCAGTCAGCGGAATCAGCTCCAGCACCAGCACGCGCACCACCATCTCCAGCGCGTAGCGCGTCAGGCCATAGCTGTGCGCGGTGACGACCACGATGTGGGTGACGACCAGGCTGAGCAGCGCCGCCAGTGCCGTGAAGCCGGCAAGAACGGGCACGGTGTCGAGGTAAATCTGCAGCGCCAGGCGCTTGCGCGCGCGGCGCCGATAGCTCGACGGGGAGCACAGCAATACCAGCACCACGGCGCCCAGGCCGACGACATTCCCCCAGGCCAGCGCCCAGCGCCGCACCAACGCCCACAGGCGCTGCGGCAGCAAGGCGGGAGGCAGACCGTCGATCATGCGGCGATCATAGGAAATTTGCCGCATCAAGCATCAAACACTGCACTAGGGCCTGTTAAGGAAATCCTGCAAAACCTCCCCGTCTGTCTGGTAGGTGTCAGCCACCGCTGGCATTCTCCTCATCCATGAAGCAAACCAACCTCGCCCTGAACCTGAGCACGCGCAAGACGCGCAAGCAAGT
>NZ_BAABBP010000036.1:0-33816 GCF_039538025.1 Comamonas faecalis | reverse complement strand
TAGTCGGCTCGATGCTCCTGCACCATGCGCACGGCGCGCTCGCGGACCTCGGGTGAGAACTTGTTTGACTTGGTCATAGCTCCATCTTCTCAAGTGTTGGAGCCTCCTCAAAACCCGGGGCGGTTCATAATGAAGACGAACCGCGACGCAAAGGCAGCCGAACTAATCGCCCAAATTGGGCGCAATGCAACCGCCGCCCGCGATCTGCTGGCGCTTGCCGCTGAATGCCTTGAAGCCGGTGAGCCGCTACCCGGCAAGCTTGCGGGCTTTCTGGCAGCTTCGTTCCGGGAAGCCGTATCCGAACCATGCGCAGAGCGTGGCAAAGCGCTTGCGTTCGCCTTGGGCCTGTCTGCGCCCGGCAAGGAAGGTCGCCCCCGCGCGGCAATTCCCACAGGCGACGTAGCCTTGACCGTCGCAGCATTTGGTGAAACGGTGTCCGAAACCAAGTTGAAGAACGAACTTGCGGCGGCATACGACGTAAGCACCGGAACGGCCCTTGCGCGAGTCAAGGAAACCAAAGCCGCATTGGTCGAGGCGCGCGACAACACGCGCGAAATCATCGAACGCAACGAACTAACCGGCATAGTTAGACCGCGATAAGCCGACGACAGCCGTACGCAAAGGGGGTTCAACAACCCCCTTTGTTTTTGTACGCCCGGCCCCCTGACCATTCGCCCATGCCTTGAATCCCAAGGCGTCCAACAGGAGCGAATGAGATGAACAACCTTCTACGGCTTCCCGCCGTCATGTCTGCAACGGGCCAGACCCGAAGCACCCTTTACCTGCGAATCAAGCAACGGCTGATGACGCCCCCGGTCAAGTTGGGCGAACGGTGCGCAGCATGGCCTGCCGACGAAATCGCCGCAATCAATGCCGCACGCATCGCAGGTAAGACCGACTCCGAAATTCGCGAACTGGTGACGCAGCTTGAGCAGCAACGGGCGGCGAAATCGTAAGTCGCTTTTGCCATCGTTGCCTGTTTTTGCGCGCACAGGAACGAGCGAAGCGGATTCGCACTCCGTCGAACTACCCAATAAACAAAGGCAATCAAGACAGAACATCCATCTTGTACTGCATCCAATCCTGCATAAGAAACAAAAATGACCCAAGCCCACAACCAAGCGCCGAACTTCGGATTTGACGCGCCGACTGCTGCCGATGAACAGGCGTCAATGCGTGAAGTCCTGTCGCATCTTCAACCGAAGAAGGAAGACGACGTGCGCATGGTTGCAGCCGCACTAAAGACGCACGGCGCGAAGTTCGAAGGCGTTTTTCTTGAATGGGCGACGCCTTACGGGCGGTACAAGGCGAAAGGATTGTGGGCAAAGGTTCGACCCGACCCCGACGCGATGACCGAAGTTATCGAACGGCAGGTAATAGCAGCTAATGACCGTTATCAAATCCTTGGCCCCGTCGAAATCAAAGCATTGCCGCCGATTGAATGGGCAATCAAGGGCGTATTGCCGCGCCGTGGCGTGAGCATGGTTTACGGGCCAAGCGGCGGCGGTAAATCGTTCGTTGTGTTGAACATGATTTATGCAATCGCCGAAGGTTCGTCGTTCTTTGGGCAAATGGCGAAACAAATTCCCGTTCTTTACGTCGGCTTAGAAGGCCATGCAGGCGTCAAGAATCGAATTGTCGCTATGGAACGTGCGCAAGGTCGCCCGATGCCCGAATACATGCGCGTACTGCTGACTAACGCTTTCAACATTACGAACCCGCAGCAAGTCGAAAAGCTGGCGAAAGAGTGCCCACAAGGTTGCATTGTCGTTATCGACACACTGAACCAAGCCGCGCCGAATGCCGACGAAAACAGTAGCCGGGACATGGGCGCGATTCTGGCCGGGGCGAAACGCCTTGCCGAACTGGTCGAAGGTAATTGCGTGCTTATTCACCATAGCGGGAAGAACGCGCAAATGGGCGAACGCGGGCATTCCAGCCTTCGCGCTGCGCTGGATTGTTCAATCGAAGTTACCCGCACAAATGACCGCAGGGCATGGAAGGTTGCCAAGGCCAAAGACGGCTTGGACGGCGAAGAACATGCCTTTCGCTTGAGCATCGTCGAAGTCGGCACCGATGAAGACGGCGACCCCGTTACGTCCTGCGTAGTCGTACCCGATGACGTGCCCACAAGCGCAGGGGCGAAGCCGTTAAGCGGCAATCAGAAGCTTGGTATGGACTCCTTTCGCGAAGCCTGCCGAACTCATGGCGGAACCGATGCAGATGGCAACTTTACCGGCGTGCATTTGAACAACTGGCGACCCGTTTTCTACCGCATGAGTCCCGCCGATACGGATACGGCGAAGAAGAAAGCGTTTGAACGGGCGCGCAAGGATTTGATTGAACGCGGCGAATTGGTCGTGACTGACAACATTTACCGGCTAGGCGGTGTTGCGGCCCAACTGACCGAAGCTTGCATAGCGAAAGTGCTTGAAATCAGCAAAGCGACAAAGCGACACGACAGCGACAACAGCGCGACATGTCGCCCGTCGCAAACCCTACTTTGAGGGGACGACAGCGACACACCCTATTTATAGGGTGTCGCATGTCCCGGTGATGCGATGACAGATTTTTTCAGATTGGCCGGGCGCCTGATTGTGGGCAGAGAAGTTTTAAGAGGAATCGAAATGGATAACCAAGAATATTTCAAAGACATTGACCGCGAAATTAAGAAGCTTGGATGCGTATCAACGTTGGTCATTCTCGAATCGAAGCGGATTGCCTGCGAAGTATTCCGCGACGCCGAACTTTACCCGTCGGTTCTGCAAGTGCTTACGCACCTTACTGCGCAGCAATTGAACATTTCCGACGTTCAAGAGCATTACGAACAAGACGAGGTGCGCAGGCGCGTTAATCGCGAAATTGATGCCGCCCTGTCTGCAAAGCGCAAATGATTTTGGAGAACACCCCCATGAAAAACGATACCAATTCGACCGCCGACGGCTGGCAAGGCCGCGTCAGCATTGAGGAAAGCACGGAACCCCCCATGCCTGCCGACAAGAAGACCTATGCAAAGGCCAAACTTGCAAGCGCAACCGACGTTAGCCGGGAACTGGCGAAGCTGTACCGCGAAGCCCGTAGCGGTCGAATCGACGTATCCGACGCAAGCCGCCTTGCAAACATGCTTTCGATTCTGGCCCGCATTCTTTCGGATAGCGAACTAGAAGCCCGCATTGAAGCTTTGGAGCAGCGCGGGAGTTTTCACTAATGGCACGCTTCGGACTTAAAAACCGGCTGGCGAAGCTTGAAAACAAGCGATTCGCCGAATACGGAACACAACTTGCGGTCGAGTATGAATGCGACGCCAGCGGCACGCCCGCAGACGCTTTCATGCGCGATTGGTTATCAGGGGCTGCCCCGGCCAAAAAAACGCAACAGCGGGCCGATTTGGCCCCTTCCCGGCCCATCTTCGCGCGGCGGGTAATCCTTGTGCCCACATTCAGCGATTGGGAAGCCGCTTGCCTTGCGCAACAGAAGGCATTGCAGGCCGTTTGCCGTAGCCGCACGAATGAACCGGCCCATATTGCCCCGCCTAGTGTGGGCAAGTCCGAAGCATTCACCGAAGCCGCACCACTTCAACCCGGAACCAAGAGGGGGCGATTTATAGAACTAGCAGATGGCCGAACATTCGACCGGGAAACCGGCGAATTTTTGGAGGAAGCCGCCAAAGCATTACCCGCAGGCGGTTTGAAAGCAATTTACCAACACTGACCGAAGGAAAAAATCATGGATACAAAAGGCCGTTTTCTCGTAAATACCGAAGGCGCTAGTTCGTTTATGGAACTGGCAACAACTGAAACCGGCGGCAAAGCATTTTTGGGGGATGCCGAACAATACGATTCGCAAGTAGGGCCGGACATTACCGCCGCGCATATCACCTTGCGCGATGCGGCGAACAAGGTTGCCGCACTTGTCGAAGACCCGACCCGCACCGACGTTCAAAAGCACGAAGCCGCCGCAATTCTGGCGGAACGCACCGTTGCGCAACTGGCGAAGACGAAAGCGGCAATCGAAGCCCGCGCCGAAAGCCTTTACAACACTGGTCTAACGCAAGCGCAAATGCAGTTCGCACCAAGCGCCGAACGGGGCGCACTGGATAGCGAAATTCGGGCGTATATCCGCGAACAGGCCGGGAAGGGTGAAGGGCTTATGAAGATTCGGCAGGCGATGGAAGATAAAGCCGTTGCCGCCGTCGTCTTTCATTCGCCGTCGTTCCTGTTGGACATTGCGCCCGAAAACCATACGAAGCTTCGTTTTGAAGCGACCGAACGCCATGTTCCCGCCGCTTACAAGATGATGACCGACAGCGTAGCCCTTCGCGAACTTCCGGCGAAGTACGACAAGACGATTAGCGCAGTTCGCGGAAGCTTCTACCTGCCGACCGTTGCGGCCCAAGCTTCGAAGCGCGTGCAGGTCTGACCGAACCCAAGTGCCATTGGGGGACTTTTGCCCGGCCTAGCGCCGGGTTTTTTTTCGTCTAGCTGCGGCTGTTCAGCCCCAAATGGCCTTCTTGGCTGCTTCGCTCAGAACATCAACAACAATGTCCCGAACGCCGGATGCGATGGACGTTCCGACCTTACCCATTACCTTCTTGAAGCGAAGCGACGCAACTTGCGTCTTCGGACTGTCCTTCGTTAGCTCGGTCAAATCGGAGCGGAACTGTTGCAGTTCTTCGGGGGAAAGGTCTGCCCCAACTTCAACAAGTTCAACAGCACTCGCTATCTTCCGTTCAGTCCAAGGAAATGCCTTCCCGCAGTTGTGGCAGAACGAAGGCGGTTCGTAGCCGCCACCTAACCCGAATACACCTTCAACGTAGTAGTCCCCACGAATGGACGCGCTGCAATTCGGGCACTGCATGATGGTTGCTTCGCCGCACTGAGAGCAGAACGCTTCGCGAAGTTCGGGATGCTGGTCGGCGGCAGTGGTTGCGACATGCCCGTTCGGGCAAACTTGGGCGACTCGATACGTTCCCATGCCTCGCCCCGTTACTTGATCGATACGTCAATTGGGCCGCCGATTACGCCTGATTCATCCCATTCGACGTTATCGATGCGCATAAATGCTACTTTGACGTTCGGGTTTTTCTCTTTGAATTTTTCTTCCAAATAGGCTTGCGGTTCTGCGAACAACAGGATGATTTCGTCATCACCCCAGTTCTTCACGCGGCCAAACGTCAAGCCCCCGTCGAACGACAGCTTGGTGTCGTCGTCGTAGATCGAAAGTTCGCGGCGGAGGTCGCCTACAGTGAAAGTGGTTTCGTCGCTCATCTCGTTCCCTGTTTGTTGCACCATTCGACACGCGGGCGCTGGCTGTCAGCCAGCGCTGCCACATGTAACAGTCTATGCGACTTGGGAAGCCAACGAAGTTGGGTCGGACAGGGACGAAAAAAAACCGACACATGGCCGGTTCTTTTCGCCTGCAATCAGGCAGTCTTCAATGTGGGCATGATGCCCGGCCAATGACTTTTTTATGCTGTACTTTATGCAGTACAAAACCAACAATTCGTCGTAAGTTGTTGATTTTAAAAGCAAAATGGCGGAGAGGGCGGGATTCGAACCCGCGGTGGGCTATTAACCCACACACGCTTTCCAGGCGTGCGACTTAAACCGCTCATCCACCTCTCCGAAGCCTGCGATTGTAGCAGTTCCCAGGTGGCTCCCGAGCCGCTGCAGGGTGCGCTATGGCGTCAGCAGCGCCTGGTAGGCCAGCTGTTTGAAGAGATAGGTGTAGGGGTTGCCAAAGCCGAAGTAGCGCTGCGTCATCAGGATGCCGGCAATGCCCAGGCGCGGGTTGATCCACCACAGCGTTCCGGCGACGCCGCCCCAATTCATCTCGTCCGTGGTTTGTGGCGGGTCGAACGGGCCAGGCGCCGCGACGACCGAGGAGCCCAGGCCGAAGACGCGTCCCGGGTCGGCCGGCAGGCCTGGGAAGCGCACGAACTGGCCGGGCGGAATCTGGTTGCTGGCCATTTGCGCCAGGGTGTCGGCGCGCAGCAGCGCGCCGGGGCCGGGCACCAGCGCTTGCAGCAGGCGCACGTGATCGTCCAGCGTGGAGACCAGGCCGCCGCCGCCCGAGTCGCGTGCGGGTGCGTGCAGGTAGGCGCCGGGGTAGGGGATGCTGTCCAGGCGCTTGAGCCCGGGCAGCAGCGGGTTCATGAAGTCCACGCCGCCGTACAGCGCGGCCAGCCGCGCGTGCTTGTCCTGTGGCAGCCAGAAGGCCGTGTCGTCCATGCCCAGCGGTGCGAAGACGTGCTGCGCGAAGAAGTCGCCCAGGCGTTGGCCGGTGACGACCTCGATCAGGTGGCCCAGTACGTCGGTGGCCAGCGAATATTCCCAGCCCTCGCCCGGGTGAAAGTACAGCGGCAGCGCACCCAGGCGCTCCATCAGTTGGGTGTTGGTGAGCTGAGGGGACAGCACGCCCGCTTCGCCGTAGGCCCGGAACAGCAGCGTGCCGGGGTCGAACGCGCCATAGCCCAGGCCGGCGGTGTGCGTCATCAGGTGGTGGACGGTGATGGGGCGGCGCGCGGGCTCGGTATCGTCGATGCGCGTGGCGCCGGGGCGCAGCACACGCGGCTGGGCGAGGGCCGGGATGTAGCGCCCGATGGGGTCTTGCAGCGCGACGCGCCCCTGCTCGACCAGCATCATCACCGCGATGGAGGTGACCAGCTTGGTGTTGGAGAACACGCGGTGGACGTGGTCGCGGCGCAGCGGCGTGCCGGCCTCGCGGTCGGACTGGCCGCAGACGAAGACGTCGGCCAGTTCGCGCCCGCGCAGCAGCGCGGTGGCGACGCCGGGCAGGAATTGCTGGTCGACCTGGGCCTGCATGGCGGCGTGCAGGGCGTGAAAGCGCGGTGGTGTCATGGGTTGTCGTGTGCTGAACTGAGGGCTGTCGCCACCATGGCGCAACCTGCCCACGGAGGGCGGTCGCACGGGGGACAATCGCGGGCTTGTCCCAAGTTGCTGCCACGATTTCGCCATGCCTGCTGCTACACCCCCCCCGCTACGAACTCCCGCCCGCTGCGTCATGGTGCTGGGCACCAGCAGCGGCGCAGGCAAGAGTTGGTTGGCCACGGCGCTGTGCCGCCACTATGCCAACCAGGGCTTGAGGGTGGCGCCTTTCAAGGCGCAGAACATGAGCAACAACGCGCGCGTGGTGGCCACGCCCGCGGGTGGCTATGGCGAGATCGGCAGCGCGCAGTACTTCCAGGCGCTGGCCGCGCGCGCCCGGCCCGACGTGCGCATGAACCCACTGCTGCTCAAGCCCGAGGCGGACACCAGAAGCCAGGTGGTGCTGCTGGGGCAGGTGAGCGAAGAATTGTCGCGGCTGCCCTGGCGCGGACGCAGCCAGCAGGTGTGGCCGCAGATCGCCGCCGCGCTCGACGCGCTGCGCGCCGAGAACGACGTGGTCGTGATCGAGGGCGCGGGCTCGCCCGCCGAGATCAATCTGATGACGAGCGACGTGGTCAACCTGCGCGTGGCGCGCCATTGCGGTGCGCATTGCCTGCTGGTCGCCGACATCGACCGCGGCGGCGCCTTTGCCCATTTGTATGGCACCTGGGCGCTGCTGTCCGAGGACGATCGCGCGCTGATCAAGGGCTTTGTGCTCAACAAATTCCGCGGCGATGCGGCGCTGCTGGCGCCCGCGCCCGAGATGTTGCAGGACAAGACCGGTGTGCCCGTGGTCGCCACGATTCCGATGCAGTGGAACCATGGCCTGCCCGAGGAAGACGGCGTCTTTGACACCCGAAGCACCGGTCAGGGCGCGATTCACACGCGCATCGCCGTCATCGCCTACCCGCGCATCAGCAATCTGGACGAGTTCCAGCCGCTCAAGAACGTGCCCGGCGTGCATTTGGCCTGGGCGCGCAGCCCGGCCGAAGTGGAGGGCGCCGACTGGATCATCCTGCCCGGCAGCAAGGCTACGGCCGCCGACCTGGCCTGGCTGCGCGCCCAGGGGCTGGACGCGGCAATTGCCCGGCACGCCGCGCGCGGCGCCCGCGTGCTGGGCATCTGTGGCGGCTTGCAGATGCTGGGCGAGGCGCTGATCGACCCGTTGGGCGTGGACGGCAACGGCCCCGGCCTGGGCCTGCTGCCGTTGGTCACGCGCTTTGCGGCCGAGAAGACGGTACGCCCCACGCGGGCGCGCTTTGGTGCGGTGCAGGGCGCGTGGCAGCAACTGGCCGGCGTGGCCGTGCAGGGCTACGAGATCCATCACGGCCAGACCGTACAGCACCCGGCCCTGGCCCGCGAGGGCAAGGTAGCGCGCGAGCTGATCGGCGGCCTGGCCTGGCAGAACCCGGAGGGCAACGTGCTGGGGCTGTACCTGCACGGCCTGTTCGAGGACGCGGCCGTGCTGCAGGCGCTGTTTGGCGCCGGCGCGACCACGCTGGACGCGGTGTTCGAGCGCATGGCGGCGGGCGTGGGCCAGTGGTTTGCGCCCGGGGCGCTGGCGTGACCCATGCAGACATGGGAGCGCCGGCATCTTGCCGACAGATTTCAGGGTGCATGCCGGCAGGATGCCGGCGCTCCAGGCATGCAACGCCAGCAGCGATATTTTCGAAAGCAAAACAATGTTCGTGATTCCTCCCATTCCCTCAATTGAAGACCCAGCCCTCACCGCCCGCCTGCAGCACCTCATCGACCACAAGACCAAGCCCCTGGGCGCGCTGGGCCGGTTGGAGGTGCTGATGCTGCGCATCGGCCAGATCCTGGGCACGGATGCACCCGCGCTGCACGCGCCGCAGATGCTGGTGTGCGCGGCCGACCATGGCCTGGCGGCCAGGGGCGTGTCGGCCTACCCCAGCGACGTGACCTGGCAGATGGTGGAGAACTTCCTGGCCGGCGGCGCGGCCGTCAGCGTGCTGGCGCGCCAGCATGGCCTGCAGCTCACGGTGGCCGACTGCGGCGTGGCGCGTGAAATCGCGGTGCGCGAGGCCGCGCCCGGCGCGCCGCGCCTGGTCAGCTGCCGCATTGCCGCGGGTACGCAGGACGCAAGCAGCGGCCCGGCGATGAGCGCGGCGCAATGCCGGCAGGCGCTGGCGAACGGCATGGCCATCGTGCGCGGCCTGCCGGGCAACGTGCTGCTGCTGGGCGAGATGGGTATAGGCAACACCTCGGTCGCCTCGCTGCTGCTGGCGCGGCTGGCGGACGTGGCGCTCGACGATTGCGTGGGCGCCGGCACCGGGCTGGACGCCGCGGGCATCGCGCGCAAGCGCGCCGTGCTGCAGCAGGCGCTTGATGCCAACGCCGCCGCCACCGGGCCGCTGGCAGCGCTTGCGGCCCTGGGCGGCTTCGAGGTCGCCACGCTCACCGGCGCCGTACTGCAGGCCGCCAGCGAGCGCCGCGTCATCGTGGTCGATGGCTTCATCACCAGCGCCGCCGTGCTGGTGGCCGCGCGCCTGGCGCCCCAGGTGCTCGAGCGCTGCGTGTTCGCCCACCGCTCGGGCGAGCGCGGCCACGCGTGCATGCTGGACGCGCTGCAGGCCGAGCCGCTGCTGGACATGGGCCTGCGCCTGGGCGAGGGGTCGGGCGCGGCGCTGGCCTGGCCGCTGCTCGATTCGGCCTGCCGCGTGTTGCGCGAGATGGCGAGCTTTGAGTCCGCAGGAGTCGCAGGGCCGGGTGGCTGACCCCTGGTGCCGCGGCCTGGCCCTGGCGTGCAAGGCGGGCACAGGAGAAGGTCTATCGGCCTCAGAGCGTGCAGGTGCGGTTGCGCCCCTGTTCCTTGGCCTGGTAGAGCGCGGCGTCGGCACGCGCGATCATGGCGTCCAGCGAATCCTCGCCGGCCTGCCAGGTGGCCAGGCCGATGCTCAGCTGGCAGTCCAGTGCATGGCCTTGCGCCAGCGCCGCGTGGATGCGCGCCGCCGTGGCCTGCGCCTGGGCCTGGTTGGTTTCGGGCAGCAGCACCATGAATTCCTCGCCGCCCCAGCGCCCCAGCGTGTCGGCGCGGCGCAGCTGGGCCTTGGCTTGCCGGGCAAAGTGCTGCAAGACCGCGTCGCCGTGCAGATGGCCGTGGTGGTCGTTGACCTGCTTGAAGTGATCCAGGTCGATCATCATCAGCGCCAGTGCATGGCCGTGGCGCTGGCTGCGCGAGAGCTCCTGCGCGCCGCGCTGCGCCAGCGCGCGGCGGTTCAGCGCCTGGGTCAATGGGTCGTGCGACGCCAGGTACTCCATCTCGCGCGTCAGGCGGTCGCTGGCCATCAGCACCGCGCCCACCGTCAGCAGCAGCACGGTAAGCACATACGAGCCGACGTACAGGTTCTGGTAGAGCGAGGGCTGCAGCAGGTTGTCGCCGCTGTGGCCCGCCGACGCAGTGACCAGGCGCAGCACCAGCACGGCCATGTGCAGGCCCAGCACCAGCTCGACCAGATGCTGGGGCAGGCGCCGGTCGCCGTGGCGCAGCAGAAAGTACAGGGTGGCGCCGTAGGTGCCGAGCATGGAGGCGGTGATCACCACCAGCTGCATGCCAAAGCTGGGGCGCGCATAGGTGAACCAGGAGAACGCCAGGGTTTCGGCCAGCAGCACCGCAGCCCACAGGCGCCACTGCCGCACGTGGCCGTAGAAGCGCCGGCAGCCCATGCAGTAGAAGATGGCGCCCTGCAGCAGCAGGCTGTTGGCCAGCACCATGGCCCAGCTGGCCGGCAGTTGCCCCCGGCAGCCGAACAGGAAGGAGGCCAGCAGCCACACGGAGGAGGCCGCGGCCCAGTCGCCCAGGCCGCGGATGTGGGGCGGGTAGTGGCGGCGCAGCAGCACCAGAATCGCGGTCATCAATACCGTCATGAGCGCGCCCATGGCGATCAGCGAGCGTGGATCCAGGCTGTTCATGGTGGCAGTGTCTTGGGCTGGTAGTCGCAGTATGGGGCGACGCTGCATTCCCAGCAACGGGGTTTGCGCGCCTGGCAGACATAGCGCCCCAGCAGGATCAGCCAGTGGTGGGCGTCCACCAGGTATTCGGGCGGCACCCGCTGCAGCAGCCGCTTTTCCACTTCCAGCGGTGTCTTGCCCGGCGCAAGTCCCGTGCGGTTGCTGACGCGAAAGATGTGCGTGTCCACCGCCATCGTCGGCTGGCTAAAGGCGACGTTGAGCACCACGTTGGCCGTCTTGCGGCCCACGCCGGGTAGCTGCTCGAGCGCTTCGCGCGTGCGCGGCACCTGGCCGCCGTGCTGCTCGACCAGGATGCGGCAGGTGGCCAGCAGGTTCTTGGCCTTGGTGCGGTACAGGCCGATGGTCTTGATGTAGTTCTCAAGCCCCTCCAGCCCCAGGTCCAGCATGGCTTGCGGCGTGCTGGCCACGAGGAACAGCCGCCGCGTGGCCTTGTTCACGCCCACGTCGGTGGCCTGGGCCGACAGCAGCACCGCGGCCAGCAGCTCGAACACGTTGGTGTAGTGCAGCTCGGTGGTCGGGTGCGGGTTGGCCGCCTTGAGCGTGGCGAAGAAGGGCTCGATCAGTGCGTCTTGCATGCGCGCTATTGTCACCATGATGGCGTGTGTCGACAGGCAGGGCGACAAATGGCGACAATGCGGGTTTACCCCTTCGCCTCGCCGATCCACGAACCGAGACCGCCCATGCCGATTGCCTTTGCCCAGCGCCTGAACCAGGTGGAGACCTCCGCCATCCGTGAACTCTTCAAGCTGCTGGGCAAGCCCGGCATCATCAGCTTTGCCGGCGGCTTTCCCGACAGCGCGATGTTCGACGTAGACGGCATCCGTGCCGCCAGCGCGGCGGCGCTGGCCCAGGAGCCCGGCGCTGCGCTGCAATACGGCGCAACCGAGGGCTACCAGCCGCTGCGCGAGCAGCTCGCCGCCTTCATGGCCTCCAAGGGCGTGCAGGGCGTCGCGCCCGAAGGGCTGATCGTCACCACCGGCAGCCAGCAGGCGCTGGATCTGGTCGCCAAGACGCTGATCGACCCGGGCGACAAGGTCATCGTCGAAGCCCCCACCTTTCTTGCCACCATCCAGTGCTTTCGCCTGTATGGCGCCGACCTGGTCGGCGCGCCGATCGACGGCGACGGCGTGCAGGTCGACCGCCTGGAACAGCTGATCGCCGAGCACCGCCCCAAGCTGGTCTACCTGATTCCCACTTTCGGCAACCCCAGCGGCGCCACGCTCAGCCTGGAGCGGCGCAAAAAGGTGCTGGAGCTGGCCGTGAAATACCAGACGGTGATCGTCGAGGACGACCCCTATGGCGACTTGTACTTTGGCGAGGCGCCGCCGCCCAGCCTGCTGGCGCTGTCCAGCCAGGTGCCGGGCAGCCGCGACTGGTTGGTGCACTGCGGCTCGCTGTCCAAGGTGCTCTCGCCCGGCCTGCGCGTGGGCTGGATGGTGGCGCCCCCCGAACTGCTGGCGCGCGCGGTGATGTGCAAGCAGTTTTCGGACGCGCACACCAGCACCTTTGCCCAGGCCACCGCGGCCCACTACCTGCAGGCCGGGCGCATGCCGGCCACGCTGGCCAATGTGCGCGCCGTGTATGCCGAGCGTGCCCAGGCCATGGGCGATGCGCTGCGCAGCGAGCTGGGCGACGCCGTCGACTTTGTGCAGCCGCGCGGCGGCCTGTTCGTCTGGGCGCGGCTGACGGGCGCCGGCGGCGCGCTGGCCGATGGCAATGCACTGGCCAAGCGCGCGATCGACAAGGGCGTGGCCTTCGTGCCGGGCGCGCCGTTCTTCTGCGGCGCACCCGATGCCGCTACGCTGCGCCTGTCGTTCGCCACGGCCGATGTTGTGCGCATCCGCGACGGCATTGCCCGCCTGGCGCAGGCGCTCAGGGCATGAGGGCGGCCATGGATGAAACCCGCGAGCGGCTGGAGGCGCTGGAAGTCAAGGCGGCCTATGCCGAGGATCTGCTCGACCAGCTCAACCTGACCGTCTACCGCCAGCAGCAGCGCATCGACCTGCTGCTGCGCGAGTTGCATGCGCTGCGCGAGCAATTGCCCGCGCCCGGCAGCGGCGCGCCGCGCAGCCTGCGCGATGAGCTGCCGCCGCATTACTGAAGGTGACGCCGATGCAAGGCATGGACGCCGCCCAGCTGGAGAAACTGGTCACCACACGCATGCCCTATGGCAAGTACCAGGGGCGCGTGATTGCCGATCTGCCGGGCAACTACCTGAACTGGATGGCGCGCGAGGGCTTTGGCCGCAGCCCTTTGGGCCGGCTGCTGGCGCTGATGCACGAGATCGACCACAACGGCCTGCGGCCGATGCTGGCGCCGCTGCGCCGGGAGCCCCCGACTGACTGAGAACGTGTTCAAGGTCTCCCCATGGGGCCCGTTGCCCCGCCAAAGCGGCAGGTGCAAGGCGCAAAGCGCAGTCGGGCTGGTGGCCCGGCGAGCATTTGCAACGCCGCAGATGCCGCTTTGGCGGGACAACCCTTCGGGCAAGGCAGCAAAAAACCGCATTCTTCGTTGCGCGCCTTGTCCAGGCCGCCAGCATGGCCTGCGGCACACGCCTCGATTGCGGCTTTTTGCTGCCTTGCGAGCCCTATGGGGAGACCTTGAACACGTTCTGAAGGCCGGCGGGGCGCGAGTGGGGTCAGGCCCCTTCGGGCGTCAGCACCTGGCGGCCAATCGCCTTGCCTTCCTCCAGCGCCAGCAGCGCGGTAAAGGCCTTGCTGAAGGGCATGCAGGTCGTTGGCACGGGCGGCAGCTGTTTGTCTCTGACCAGCGCGACCAGCTCCTGCAGCTCGCGCAGATTGCCCACGTAGGTGCCCTGGTAGGTCGTGGCCTTGAGCGCCATGAACGGCGTGGGGATGTCGATGTGGCCGCCGAACAGGCCGATCTGCACCAGCTGGCCGCCCTTGGTCAGCATGTCGATGCCCGACTGCACCGTCTGGCTGGAGCCCACGCAGTCGATGATGGCCCAGACGGCGCCGCCGGCGGCCTTCTTGACCTCTGCGGCAAAGCCCTCCTGGCGCGGGTTGAAGACCGCGTCGGCGCCGGCGGCGAGCGCCGCGGCGTGCTTGGACTCGTCAGGGTCGATGACCAGCACGCCGGCGCCGCCAAGCGCCTTGACCAGCATGGTGGCCATCAGGCCCAGGCCGCCGGCGCCGAAGACCACGACCTTCTCGTCCTTGAGCACCTGCGGCGCGATCTTGCGGATGGCGCTGTAGGTCGTCAGGCCCGAGCAGGCGTAGGGCGCGGCCTGCACTGGCGGCATGTCGCCGATGTCGACCAGGTAGCGCGAGTGCGAGACCAGCACATGGTCGGCGTAGCCGCCGGGCTGGTACACGCCCATCGACTTGCCAGCCAGGCACAGGTTCTCGTCGCCGCGCTTGCAGACCTTGCACTCGCCGCAGCCGTGCCAGGGGAACACCACGTAGCGCTTGCCCACTTGCACGTCCCGGGCCTGGTCGCCGACGGCGACGACCTCGCCGGCGATCTCGTGGCCCAGCGTCAGCGGCAGCTTCATGCCGCGATCTATCATCGACAGCGTCCTGCCATTGCCCAGGTCGTACTGCCCGTGCCAGATGTGCAGGTCCGAGTGGCATACGCCGGCGGCCTCGACCCGCACCAGCACCTGGTCGCCCGTGGGCTGCGGCGTGGGGCGCTCGGTGCGCACCAGGGGTTGGCTCAATGCGGTGATGTCGTAGCTGATCACAGTGTCTCCTTTATCCAGCTGAAAAAAGCACACCAGGCGCACGGCGGCTGCCGGTGCGCCCGGTGGTCGGTCAGAGGATAAATATACGAGCCGTGTGGCGCGCACCGGCGTCGCCGAGGTGATAGATGCCGGCCTGCGGCGCAACGGGCGGAGACTGCCCGCCGCCGGGTTCAGCCGGCGCTGGCCGCTGCCGGGTCGGCTGCCAGATTGCCCTGAGGAAAGTGGCCGAAGAAGCCCCGGAACAGGTTGCGCGCGATGTTGTGCGCCATGTACTGCAGCGCGCGGGCGATCTCCGGATGGAACAGCGCCTCGGTGTGCTTCTTCCACAGCCCGAGCCAGAGCGTGAAATGCTCGGGCGTGACGCCATCGAGCGCCATGTGCTTGCCGAACACGTCGCCCTTGAAGCCGTGCTCGCCCAGCGCCACCGCGCTCCAGAACTGCACCATGCGCTCCAGGTGCTCGGGCCAGTGCGCGCCGATGGCTTCGTCGAACACCGGCGCCAGCACCGGGTCGGCGCGCACGTCGGTGTAGAAGTTGTGTACCAGCGCAGTCACGCTGTCGCTGTCCAGGGTTTGCTTGTCGTCTTCGTGGTTCATGGCGTTCAGCTGCATTCGCAGTCGCTGCCGCAGCCCAGCTCCTGGCGCGCGGCGGGGTCGAATTGCGCAAACAGCACATCGTTTTCCAGGCGGATGTGTTCGATCAGGTCGCCCCGCAGCTGCGCCAGGCCGGCGTAGAGCGCGCGCCAGGTGTTGCAGGCCTCGCGCGGGGCGGTGATGTCGTTGGTCAGGCGGGCAATTTCTTTCAACGCCTCGCCGTGGTCGTCGTGTTCGCGGCGCAGCATTGCGATCGGGCGCGCGGCCAGGTCGTCCTCTCCCTGCTGGAGCAGCGGGAACAGCACCGTCTCTTCCTTGGCCATGTGGTTGAGCAGCTCGCCCTCCAGCGCTTGCAGCGCGTCGGCCAGGCCGGCGGGCACGCCCGGCTTGGCCTGGTGCACCGCCTCGACGCGCCGCGCCATACGGATCAGCTCGGGCAGCTGGGCGCGGTGCACCTCGTGGTAGCGCTCGACGATGTGGGCGATCAGCGCCACAGGGTCGGTGATCTCGGTCATGGAAGCAGGGGTGTTCATCGGGGGAATTAAAGATGCATTTGTACTGCATATTTTATCGAAATAAAATGCACCTGAAATTCCTCTTTGAAATACCCAGGACGACCCATGCGACTGACCCAGTGGACCGACTACGCGCTGCGTGTGTTGATGTACTGTGCCGCCTGCCATGGGCGTGAGCGCCCGGTGACGATCAGCGAGATTGCGCTGTCGCACGGCATCTCGCGCAGCCACCTGACCAAGATCGTGCAGCAGCTGGCGGCGCACGGCCTGCTGGACACGACGCGCGGGCGCGGCGGCGGCATGCGTCTGATGAAGCCGGCCCAGGAGATCAATCTGGGCAGCGTGGTGCGCCTGACCGAGCCCGACTTCGAGATGGTCGAGTGCTTCAACGACGAGAGCAACGCCTGTCGCCTGAGCCTGCACTGCGGGCTGCGCGGCGCGCTGGCGCAGGCTACCAAGGCCTATCTGGGCGTGCTCGACGGCATGACGCTGGCCGACCTGGTGCCCGAGCCGCTGCCCTCCGGCGCGCAGCAAATCCACCAAGGCATGGCGCTGCGCGTGGTGCGCCTGCGGCCCGGGCTGCCCGCACCGCTGCCGCCGCAGGCCTGATTCCATTTCTATATCAACCGATTACTTTGTCGGCTTCGCTTGTCGTGCTACAGCACTGTCTGCGCTTCACCTTCGCGTACTCGATTGATATAAAAATGGAATGGACCTCACGCCGCCAGCGGCTCCAGCCACTGGCGCGCCGTCGCCATCACGCACTGGGTCAGGCGCTGCAGCGCCGCCTGCGCGCTGCGCGGGTGGGCCCAGTACATCGGCACCAGCAGGGCGGCGTCGGCCACCAGCGGGGTCAGCGCGCCGCTTTCCAGCTGGTCGCGGATCAGCGCCACCGGGTGCATGCCCCAGCCCATGCCGATCTCGCAGGCGCGCACATAGCCGTGGTTGGACGGCAGGAAGTGGCGCGGCGCCGCATGGCGCGCACCGCCCAGGCCCTGGGCCTGCAGCCATTGCTCCTGCAGGCGGTCGTTGCGGTCGTAGGTCATCATCGGCGCGCGCGCCAGCGTCTCGCGCGTCACGCCCCGGGCGAGATGGCGCGCAATAAAGCCGGGGCTGGCCGCCGCCACGTAGCGCATCGCGCCCAGCGGCCAGGTGCTGCAGCCGGCAATCGGGCCGGCAGATGCGGTGACCGCGGCAATCACCTCGCCCTCGCGCAGGCGCTCGCCGGTGTGCTCCTGGTCGTCGACGCGCAGATCCAGCAGTTCGTCGCCGCCGGCGGTGAAGTCGGCCAGCGCCTGCATGAACCAGGTCGACAGCGAGTCGGCATTGACCGCCAGCTTGAGCGTAGGCGCCAGCCCGGCGCTGGCGGCCAGCAGATCGGGGTGGCTGCGGCGCAGCGCGTCCTCCAGCAGTGCAACCTGCTCCAGGTGCAGGCACAGGCGCCGGCCGGCCTCGGTACCTGTGCAGGGGCTGCCGCGCTGCACCAGCACCTGGCCCACGCGCTCCTCCAGCAGTTTGATGCGCTGCGAGACGGCCGACGGCGTGACGTGCAGGCGGCGCGCCGCGCGCTCGAAGCTGCCCTCGCGCACCACGGCCGCCAGGGCCTGTAGACCGGTGTAGTCAAGCATGAAGCATTGCTTAATGAACGTTAGGAAATTGAAGTGTACTTAAATACGCCGCAGACCTACGATCGCCGCATGTTTACTCCCAACGCAGTCTCTTCTTCGTGGATCGCGGGCTTTACCGTCTGCTTCTCGCTGGTGGCCACCATTGGCGCGCAAAACCTGTATGTGTTGCGCCAGGTGGTGCGCGGACGGCACGTGCGCGCCTGCGTGGCCTGGTGCGTGGCCAGCGACGCGCTGCTGATCGCTCTGGGCGTGGCCGGCATGGCGCAGCTGCTGGGGCGCTCGCCCGTGCTGGCGCTGTGGCTGCAATGGGGCGGTGTGCTGTTTCTGCTGGGCTATGGCCTGTTTGCCTGCCGCCGCGCGTTGTGGGCACCGGATGCACTGGTCGATGCACCAGCGGGCGGACGCGCGGTGCAGGGCGTGCTGGGCGTGCTCGGCGGGCTGGCGGTGATCACGCTGCTCAACCCCCATGTCTACCTGGACACGGTGGTGCTGATCGGCTCGATCGGCGCGCGCCAGGCCGGCCAGCTGAAGTGGGTCTTCGTACTCGGCGCGGCCTGCGCCAGCCTGGCCTGGTTCACGACGCTGAGCCTGGCCGGCCACCATCTGCGTGGCCTGTTTGCCGACCCGCGCGCCTGGCGGGTGCTCGACGGGCTGACCGGCGTGATGATGTTCGCGCTGGCCTGGTGGGTGTGGCGCGGCGCCTGAGCGCGCAACAAAAAAGCGCTGCCAAGAGCAGCGCTTTGCGTGGCGGGATCCGGAAGATCAGAACGCGGGAACGACGGCGCCCTTGTACTTGTCCAGGATGAACTGCTTGACCTCGGGGCTGTGCAGTGCCTGCATCAGCTTGGCGATGTCGGCGCTTTGCGCGTTGTCGCGGCGGGCGACGACGATGTTGGTGTAGGGCGAGTCGGCGCCTTCGATGAACAGCGCGTCCTTGGTCGGGTTGAGCTTGGCCTCGATCGCGTAGTTGGTATTGATCAGCGCCAGATCCACGTCATTGAGCGCGCGCGGCAGCATGGCGGCTTCCAGCTCCTGGAACTTGAGCTTGTGCGGGTTCTTGACCACGTCCAGCGGCGTGGGCGTCAGGCTTGCGGGATCCTTGAGCGCGATCAACCCTTGCTTGGCCAGCAGGATGAGCGCGCGCCCGCCGTTGGACGGGTCGTTAGGGATGGCGATGGTTGCGCCGTCCTTCAGATCCTTGATGTCCTTGATCTTGCTGGAGTAGGCGCCAAAGGGCTCGACGTGCACCTTGCCATTGGGAACCGTCACCAGGTCGGTCTTGCGATCCTTGTTGAAGCTGTCCAGGTAGGGCTGGTGCTGGAAGAAGTTGGCGTCCAGCTGCTTGTCGGCGACGGCCATGTTGGGCTGCACGTAGTCGCTGAACTCCTTGACCTGCAGGTCGATGCCCTCGGCCTTGAGCTGGGGCTTGACGAAATTGAGGATCTCGGCGTGCGGCACCGAGGTGGCGGCCACCTTGAGGACGTCGGCGGCGTGGGCGGACAGGGCCAGCGCGGCGATGGCCAGCGCGGAGAGGGTTTTTTTCAGCATGAATGTCTTCACAAAATAGTCAATGACTGCCGCCTTCCTTGTGGGATGCGGCGCGGACAGCGCAAAAGTGTAAGCGCTTGGATGCGGTCGGTTTGGAATATGAATTCATATCGATATAACGGCATGGTTTCATATGCTGGACGCAATCACTCCATGATTTCCAGCAAGCGATCCAGCCCGCCTTCGTCAATGGCCACCTTGGCCTGGGCGCGCACGGCCGGCTTGGCGTGGAAGGCCACCGACAGGCCGGCTGCGCCCATCATCGGCAGGTCGTTGGCGCCGTCGCCCACCGCAATTGCCTGGTGCGGGTCGATGCCCAGCAGCGACGCCACCTCCAGCAGCGTGCGGCGCTTCTCGGCGCCGTCGACGATGTCGCCCCAGGGCTGGTCGACCATGCGGCCGGTCAGGCGGCCGTCCACTATTTCCAGCACGTTGGCGCGCGCCAGGTCGATGCCCAGGCGCTGCTGGACGCGGCGGGAGAAATACGTGAAGCCGCCCGAGACCAGCAGCGTCGTCAATCCGGCCGCCTTGGCTGCGGCCACCAGCTGCTGCGCGCCGGGTGTCAGGCGCAGGCGGGTGGCATAGATGTCGTCCAGCTGCTGCACGGTCACGCCCTTGAGCAGCGCCACGCGCTGGCGCAGGCTTTCCTTGTAGTCGGTGATGTGGCCCTGCATCGCCGCCTCGGTGATTGCGGCCACCTCGGCCTTGCGGCCGACGGCGTCGGCGATCTCGTCCACGCATTCGATGGTGATCAGCGTGGAGTCCATGTCGAAGGCGATGAGCTTGTAGTCGCTCCAACGCAGGGGGGCGGTGACGCCTTGCAGGGTGATGCCGCTGGCAGTGGTCATGTCGGGTGCAAAAAACAGAAGTGGGAAAAGGGCTCAGAGCATGTTTCTGAACGCCATGTACAGCGCCGTGGCGCCCAGGATGCTCACCAGCGGCTGGCGCAGGCGCCACTGCAGGCCGATGGCCAGTGCAGCGGCGGCCAGCTCCTGCCAGGCGCCGCCGGGATTGTCGGCCATGCCCGAGCGCAGCGTGTGCACCAGCAGCAGCGTCATGATGGCCGGCGGCAGAAAGCCGCCCAGCTGCACGATGAGCGGAAAGCGCCGCAGCCACCCGGTGCCCAGAAAGGGCAGGGCGCGCAGCAGCACGGTGATGACGGCCATCACGGCAATGGCTTCAAGGGCGTAGCGCGCGTCAATCATGCTGCCTCCTGCGTGGGGTTGGGGCGCTTGCGGCGCACGATGGCGGCGCCGGCCAGCAGGCTCAGCGCGATCGAGGCCAGCAGCGCCTGGCCGGGCACCAGCCAGCAGGCCAGCGCGTAGGCCGCCAGCGCGATGGCGATCGGCGTGAATTGTTTGCTGGCGCGCCACTGCTCGACGGTGAGCACCGCGAACAGCGCGGCCAGGCTGAAGTCGATGCCCGCCAGCGCGTGGCTGACCTGCGCGCCAATGAGCGCGCCGATCAGCGTGCCCAGCACCCACCAGAAATGGTTGAGCGCGCCGATGCGCAGCATCTGCGCGGCGGGCGTGCCACCGGGCAGCGTGGTGAACAGCGAGTAGTTCTCGTCGGTCAGCGTCCAGACCAGGTAGGCGCGCGCGCAGCGGCCCTGCGGCAGGCGGTGCAAGAGCGACAGGCCGTAGAACACATGGCGCAGGTTGATGATGAAGGTGGCCAGCGCCAGCGTGCCCAGCGGTGCGCCGGCAGCCAGCAGCGGCACGGCCATGAACTGCGCCGAGCCGGCAAACACGAAGATGCTCATCAAGGGCGCCAGCCACCAGGCGGCGCCTGCCTGCACCAGCAGAAAGCCAAACACGCTGCCCAGCGGCACATAGCCCATGGCGACGGGAATGGACAGCGACAGCGCCGACAGCTGCGCCGGGTGGTGGCGGTTGGATTGGGAACAGGCCTGCATGGATCCGGGAAAGGCAGAGAGAGGATTCAGCCGGGCGTGCCGGCCTTGGGTACGTACAGGTCGTCGGACCAGGTGGCCAGCCACTGCGGCTTGAAGGCCACGAAGATGGCGCACAGCATGCCGGTGAGCACTGCGTCGCCCCAGGCCATCAGCCAGCGCGCGACCAGCGACAGCGCGTCGCCCACGCCCGGCAGCGGGTGGCCCATCGCCTGCCACAGGCTGCCCGAGGCGAACAGGCACAGCGCGGTGCCCAGAAAGCAGCGCCCCAGCACATAGACGAACATGCGCGCGCCGCCAAAGCCGTGGCGGCCCATCAGGCGGCGCACCAGCGCGCCCAGCAGCATGGCAAGCGTTGCCGGAATCAGCCCCTGCCAGACGGCCAGCGCCACCGCGTCGCCCCAGCCAAGGCTGGGTGACAGCAGCGCGGCCAGCAGGCCGACGGCCAGCAGCGTGGGCACGGCCAGCGGCCAGCCCAGCGTCAAGAGCACCAGGCAGGCGCCCGACCACTGCAGCTGCAGCGGCATGTGGTGCAGCGTGGGAAGCGCCCAGGCCCAGGGCAGGATGACCAGCGTGGCCAGCAACGGCGTCCACAGCGGCGATGGCGCGCCGTGGCGCTCGTGCACCAGGGGCCGGGCGCTTGCCAGCATGCGCCAGGGCCGCATGGCCAGCGCGGCGGCCAGCGCCAGCAGGGCCAGGAGGGGTTCGAGCGGCATGGCGAGGAGGGTTCTTTCAGGCAGTGGCCGGCGCCGTGGCGGCGCTGGGGACGGGCGTTGGCGCACCCAGGCTGCGCAGCAGGTCGCGCACCATCTGGGCGCGCTCGCGCGGCTCGGGCAGCGCGCGCTCGATGCGCAGCTTCTCGTTGCCGGCCAGCTTGATGTGGCGGTTCTTTTGGATCAGACGAATGATGGCCATCGGGTCGATCGGCGGCTGGGGCTTGAAGGTGATCGTGGTCACGCCGGGCGCCGCGTCGACCTTGGTCACGCCATAGGGCTCGCACAGCACGCGCAGGCGGTGCACGTCGATCAGCGTCTGCGCCTGCGCCGGCAGCTTGCCGAAGCGGTCGACGATCTCTTCGAGCAGCGCGTCGATCTGCTCGGGCGTGCGCGCCGTCGCCAGCTTCTTGTAGAACGACAGGCGCAGGTGCACGTCGCCGCAGTAGTCGTCTGGCAGCAGCGCCGGGGCGTGCAGGTTGATGTCGGTGGCCGCTTGCAACGGCGCGAGCAGGTCGGGCTCGTGCCCGGCCTTGAGGCTGCGCACCGCCTCGGCCAGCATCTCGTTGTAGAGCTGAAAGCCGACCTCGATCATGTTGCCCGACTGGCTCTCGCCCAGCACCTCGCCGGCGCCGCGGATCTCCAGGTCGTGCATTGCAAGGTAGAAGCCGCTGCCCAGCTCTTCCATCTGCTGGATGGCTTCGAGCCGCTGGCCGGCCTGCTTGGTCAGGCTCTGCAGGTCGGGCACCATCAGGTAGGCATAGGCCTGGTGGTGGCTGCGGCCCACGCGGCCGCGCAGCTGGTGCAGTTGGGCCAGGCCGAACTTGTCGGCGCGGCTGATCAGGATGGTGTTGGCCGTCGGCACGTCGATGCCGGTCTCGATGATGGTCGAGCACAGCAGGATGTTGTGGCGCTGGGCGACGAAGTCGCGCATGACGCGTTCCAGCTCGCGCTCGGGCATCTGGCCGTGGGCCACGGCAATGCGTGCCTCGGGCAGGATGTTCTGCAGCGCTTCGCGCCGCTGCTCGATGGTCGCGACCTCGTTGTGCAGAAAGTAGCACTGGCCGCCGCGCTTCAATTCACGCAGCACCGCCTCGCGGATCACGCCGTTGTTCTCGCTGCGCACAAAGGTCTTGATCGACAGGCGCCGCTGCGGCGCGGTGGCGATCACCGACAGGTCGCGCAGCCCCTCCAGCGCCATGCCCATGGTGCGCGGGATCGGCGTGGCGGTGAGCGTGAGCACGTCGACCTCGGCGCGCATCGCCTTCATCGCCTCCTTGTGGCGCACGCCGAAGCGGTGCTCCTCGTCGATGATGAGCAGGCCCAGGTTCTTGAACTGCGTGGATTGGCTCAAGAGCTTGTGCGTGCCGACGACGATGTCCACCGTGCCGTCGGCAATGCCCTTGATCGCCGCGGTGATCTCCTTGCCCGAGCGAAAGCGCGAGACTTCGGCCACCCTGACAGGCCATTTGGCGAAGCGGTCGACGATGGTGCGGTAGTGCTGCTCGGCCAGCAGCGTGGTGGGCGCCAGCAGCGCCACCTGCTTGCCGCCGGTCACCGCGATGAAGGCGGCGCGCAGCGCCACCTCGGTCTTGCCAAAGCCCACGTCGCCGCAGACCAGTCTGTCCATTGGGCGCGGGCTGATCATGTCGTGGATGACGGCGTGGATGGCCGCGTTCTGGTCGGCGGTCTCCTCGAAGCCGAAATCGTTGGCAAAGGTCTCGTAGTCCTGCGGCGAGTAGCGAAAGGCAAAGCCCTGGCGCGCGGCGCGTCGCGCGTAGATGTTGAGCAGCTCGGCGGCTGCGTCGCGCACCTGCTCGGCGGCCTTGCGCCTGGCCTTTTCCCACTGGCCGCTGCCCAGCTTGTGCAGCGGCGCCTCGTCGGGGCTCACGCCGCTGTAGCGGCTGATCAGCTGCAGCTGGCTCACCGGCACGTACAGCACGGCGGCGCCGGCGTATTCCAGGTGCAGGAATTCTTGCGCCGCCGGGCTGCCGTCGGGGTTGGTCTGGCCCATGTCCATCGTCACCAGCCCGCGGTAGCGGCCAATGCCGTGCTGGGCGTGCACCACCGGGTCGCCCACCTTGAGCTCGGACAGATCCTTGATCAGCGCCTCGACGTCGCTGGCCTGCTCCTGCTTCTTGCGCCGACGCGCACCGCTGCCGGCGGCAAACAGCTCGGTCTCGGTGACCAGGTCCAGCTCCGCCTCCTGCCAGGCAAAGCCCTGGGCGAGGGCCGCGGTGGCAATGCCGATGCGCTCGGCGGGCGTGTCCAGAAACTCCTGCAGGCTGTCAAACGCCGGCGGGTTGATGCCGCTGGCACGCAGAAAATCGAGCAGGCTGGCCTGGCGGCCGGCGCTCTCGGCCAGCAGCAGTACGCGGTGGGGCGCGGTGTCGATGTGCGCCTGCAGCCGGGTGAGCGGGTTCTCTGCGCCGCGCTGCGCGGTCAGGTCGGGCAGGGGCTGGAACAGCGCGCTGTCCTGCACGTCGGACACGCCCGTGCGCAGCGCAAGCTGCGCCAGCGGCCTGGCCTGGCCGTAGAACTGCTCGGCGCTCAGGAACAGCGTCTCGGGCGCCAGCGCCGGCTGATCCGGATCGCCCTGCAGCAGGCGCCAGCGCTCGCGCGTGTCCTGCCAGAAGCGGCTGAACGCCGCCTCCAGGTCGCCGTGCAGCACCAGCGTGGTGTCGCCCCCCAGGTAGTCGAAGACGGTGGCGGTTTCCTCGAAGAACAGCGGCAGGTAGTACTCGATGCCGGCGGTGGCCACGCCGTTGCCCATGTCCTTGTAGATGCGGCTCCTGGTGGGATCGCCCTCCAGCAGCTCGCGCCAGCGGTGGCGAAAGCGCGCGCGCGCGTCCTCGTCCATCGGGAATTCGCGTCCGGGCAGCAGGTTGACCTCGGGCACCGGGTAGAGGCTGCGCTGGCTGTCGGGGTCGAAGGTGCGGATCGAGTCGATCTCGTCGTCGAACAGGTCTACGCGCAGCGGCTGCGCCGAGCCCATCGGGAACAGGTCGATCAGGCCGCCGCGCACCGCGTACTCGCCGTGGCCGACCACCTGCGAGACATGCTGGTAGCCCGCCATCGTCAACTGCTGGCGCAGCCGCGCCTCGTCCAGGCGCTGGCCGGCCTTGAAGTGGAAGGTGTAGGCCGCCAGAAAGGCGGGCGGCGCCAGCCGGTACAGCGCGGTGGTGGCCGGCACCAGCACCACGTCGGCGCCCGCGTCCTTGTCGCGCTGCGAGATGCGCCACAGCGTGGACAGGCGCTCGCTGATCAGATCCTGGTGCGGCGAGAAATTGTCATACGGCAGCGTCTCCCAGTCGGGAAACAGCGCGCAGCGCAGCTCAGGGGCAAAAAAGGCCAGCTCGTCGATCAGGCGGCGCGCGTCGGCCGCGTCGGCGCAGACGATGGCCGTGGTGCGGCCGACGCCGGCCTGCTGGCGGCCCAGGCGCGAGAGCAGCAGCGCATCGCCGCTGCCCGTGGGCTGCGGCAATGCAAAACGTTTTCCGGGGGAGAGTCGAGGCAGATCCATGCGCAAAAAAAACGGCCGGGCGGCAAGCCCGGCGTATTCAAAGAGCGGCCAATGTCCTCAATTGCAGTACCTGGCCGCCCAGCCCGGGATGGGCAAAGAAGGGTGATTCTAAAATCTCCCGCCATGAGCGACCTGCAACCTCCGCATTCCCCTGATGGCGCCGCGCCTGCCACGGCTGCGCAGCCGCGCTTCTGGGGGCTGGTGCCGTGCGCCGGCATGGGCACGCGGGCGCTGGCGCCCGGCGCGCAGGCGGGCCTGCCCAAGCAATACCAGGTGCTGGTGGGCTGGCCGCTGGTGCTGCACACGCTGGCGGCGTTCTCGGGCGTGGTGCGGCTGGAGAAGACGCTGGTGGCCGTCGCGCCCGACGACGACTTCTTCGACCGCTACCCGCGCGCCCATCTGCACTGGTTCGTCGCGCGCTGCGGCGGCGCCACACGCGCCCTGACCGTGCTGGGCGGCCTGCAGGTGCTGCGCGAGAGCGGCGCGCGCGACACCGACTGGGTGCTGGTACACGACGCGGCGCGCTGCCTGGTGACGACGGCCGACATCGACGCGCTGATCGACGCCTGCCAGCACGACGGCGTGGGCGGCCTGCTGGCGCACAAGCTGGCCGACACGCTCAAGACCGCCAGCGACGGGCCGGGCGGCGTGCGCGTGGCAGCCACGGTGGACCGCAGCGACAAATGGCTGGCGCAGACGCCGCAGATGTTCCGCCTGGGCATGCTGCGCCAGGCGCTGGCCCAGCGCGGCGCGGGTGCAACCGACGAGGCCAGCGCCATGGAGGCAGTGGGTCTGCGCCCGCGGCTGGTGGCCTGCGGCGCGCACAACTTCAAGGTGACCTACCCGCAGGACTTTGCGCTGGCCGAGGCCGTGCTGCTGCAGCGCATGCAGCGCACCACGCTGGGGCGTTTTGGTGGAGAGCGCGGCGAGGCTGCCAAGGCCACGCCGCGCACGGTGTATTTCTCGCGGCCGGCGCCGCAGCCGCCGCAACGTTGATGCAGGAAAGACAGAGCATGGATTTGAGGATTGGCGAAGGCTGGGACGTGCACGCACTGGTGCCGGGGCGGCGCCTGGTGATTGGCGGCGTGCACATACCGCACGCGCAGGGGCTGCTGGGCCATTCGGACGCCGACGTGCTGCTGCACGCGATCACCGACGCGCTGCTGGGCGCTGCGGCGCTGGGCGACATCGGCCGGCACTTTCCCGACACCGACGTGCGCTTTCATGGCGCCGACTCGGGCGTGCTGCTGACCGAGGCTGCGCGGCGCGTGCGCGAGGCGGGCTTCGTCGTCGGCAACGTCGACAGCACGGTGGTCGCTCAGGCGCCGCGCCTGGCTGCGCACATTCCGGCCATGCGCACCCGCATCACACAGCTGCTGGCGCTGCACGAGGGCCAGGTCAACGTCAAGGCCAAGACGGCCGAGCGCCTGGGGCCGGTGGGCCAGTGCCTGGCGATCGAGGCGCGCGCGGTGGTGTTGCTGCAGCGCGTTGCGGGCTGACGACGGTGCGCAGAAGCGCGTCTCATTCCATTTTTAAATCAAACGGTTACTTTGTCGGCTTCGCTTGCCGTGCTACAGCACTGTCTGCGCTGCGCCTTCGCGTACCCGATTGATTGAAAAATGGAGTCAGAGCGGACGGCGCGTGACCGTGCCCTTGGGCGGCAGGTGGCGCTTGACCTGCGGGCGCTGCAGGCGCTGCTGCAAGTCCTGGCCCATGGGCTGGTCTTCGGCGCGGCGCAGCTGCACATGGGCCATCAGCCCGCCCGAGGCGGCATTGGCCAGCGCAAAAATGCCGCCCATGCGCTGCACCGTCTTGTCGACGATGGACAGGCCCAGGCCCGCGCCGGCGGCGGCGGTGCGCGCCGAGTCGCTGCGGAAAAAAGGCTTGGTCAGGTTGGCCAGCTGCTCGGCCGGCGCGCCCGGGCCGTAGTCGCGCACGCGCATCACCACCCACTGCTCGCGCGCCTTGGCGCCGATGTCCACGCGGGTGATGCCGGTCTCCCTGTCCTTGCCGTAGCGGCGCGCGTTCTCCAGCAGGTTGGAGATGACGCGCGCCAGCTCCACCTCGTCGGCCATCACGTTGAGGTCTTCGGGGATGTTCATCTCGATCTGCAGCTCGCGGTGGTCCTGCACCGCGAAGACGCAGGACGACACCACCGCGCTCAGGTTGACCGGGGTCAGCTCGGTCAGGCTGTCGGGACGGGCGTAGTCGAGGAATTTGTCGATGGTCGCGTCCAGCTGCACGATGTCGGCGACCATGTGCTCGCGCGCGACTTCGTCGCCCACGCTCATCTCGGTCTCCAGGCGCAGGCGCGCCAGCGGCGTCCTCAGGTCGTGCGAGATGCCGGCCAGCATGACCGCGCGATCCTGCTCCAGCTTGGCGAGTTTTTGCGCCATGCGGTTGAAGCCGATGTTGACCTCGCGGATCTCGCTGGTGGCGACCTGCTCGTCGAGCGCGTTGACCATGAAGTTGCCGTCGCGCACCAGGTTGGCCGCCTCCGACAGCTGCTTGAGCGGCTGGTTGATCAGCCGCGCAATGATGGCCGCGCCCGCCAGCGACAGCACGCCGGCGGTGATCAGCCAGATCAGCCAGGTGCGCCCGCTGGCCGCCGACAGGCGCGAGTGATCCATGCGCAGCCAGTTGGGGTCGCCCTCGATGGTGAAACCGACCCACAGTCCTTCCTGGCCGTTGACGCTGGAGGCGACGATGGTGTCCGGGCCCAGGCGCTCGGTCAGCTCCTGCGTCAGGCGAAAGCCCATGATCGAGGAGGGCAGGGGCTCGAAGCGGTCGGTCGGCTCGCGCGGCAGGATGCGCAGGCCTTCCTGGTCGGCCATGGTCTTGATCAGCGAGACGCGGGCGATCGCGTCCGAATGCACCAGTGCCGCGCGGCTCAGGTTGACCAGCGACGCCACCTGCTGCGCCGCCTGCAGCGTGCGCGGCTGCAGCTCCAGCACGCTCATGGTCTGCAGCCACGCCAGGATGGAGCTGACCAGCAGCAGCGCCAGCAGCACGAAGGTGCGCCAGAACAGGCTCAACCCCAGGCGCTGGTGCAGGCTTTCCTGCGTGGACTCCAGCGCAGCGGGGATGGTCAGGTCTTCGCGGTCGGCCATGGTGGGGCAGTCGGGGGCTGTGAAAGAAGCGCCAATGGTAAGGCGCCGGATCCGCCTGCGCGCGGGCCCTGTGCCGTGGGCCTGGGCTGGCGTTTCAGCGGTGCGGATCCGTTTGGGGCAGGGCCGCGGGTCAGTTGGCGCCGTCGGGTACGAAGCAGTAGCCCACGCCCCAGACGGTCTGGATGTAGCGCGGAGCGGTGGCGTCTTCCTCGATGAGTTTGCGCAGGCGCGAGACCTGCACGTCCAGGCTGCGGTCGAAGGGCTCGAACTCGCGTCCGCGTGCCAGCAGCGCCAGCTTTTCGCGCGACAGCGGCTGGCGCGGGTGGCGCACCAGGGCCTTGAGCATCGCGAATTCGCCGGTGGTCAGCGGCAGCTCCTCGCCGTTCTTCTGCAGCACGCGCGTGCCCAGGTCGAAGCTGAATGGGCCGAAGCCGACCACCTCGTTGTCGCCCGAGGGCGCGCCCGGCGCCTCTTGCGGTGGGCGGCGGCGCAGCACAGCGTGGATGCGCGCCAGCAGTTCGCGCGGGTTGAAGGGCTTGCCCAGGTAGTCGTCGGCGCCCACTTCCAGGCCGACGATGCGATCCACGTCTTCGCCCTTGGCGGTCAGCATGATGATGGGCGTGCGGTCGTTGGTCGCGCGCAGGCGCCGGCAGATCGACAGGCCGTCCTCGCCCGGCATCATCAGGTCGAGCACGATCAGGTCGACCTGGTCGCGCAGCAGGATGCGGTTGAGCGCCTTGCCGTCCTCGGCAATCATCACCTCGAAGCCTTCCTGCGTCAGGTAGCGGCGCAGCAGGTCGCGGATGCGGGCGTCGTCGTCGACAACCAGGATCTTGTCGGGGCGGGTGGTAGTGCTGGGAGGGCTGGTGGTCATGGTGTTCTCGGAAGGCCAATTTGTAACAGCGCCGATTCTGACCAATTGGCGCCGCGGATTGCCGGTTTCGCGGGTAATCCTGACCAAGTGTTACAGGTGTTGCCCTCTCCAGCAGCTGCTGCAGAGCGTAAAAAAGCATAAAAGCCCGTAAATGCGGGCTTTTGTACACATGCGTGGTGTTCAGTTGGGCGTGTCTTTACTGGGCCACCCAGCCGCCGTCCATGTTCCAGGCAACACCGCGCACGTTGCCCGCCGCCGGCGAGCAGAAGAACACGGCCAGCGCGGCCAGCTCCTCGGGCGTGGTGAAGTGCATCGACGGCTCTTTCTCGCCCAGCAGCGCCTTTTTGGCCTCATCATTGGAGATGCCCAACTGCTCGGCCTTGGCGTCGACCTGTTTTTGCACCAGCGGCGTGAGCACCCAGCCCGGGCAGATGGCGTTGCAGGTCACGCCGGTGGGTGCTGTCTCCAGCGCGGTGACCTTGGTCAGGCCGACGATGCCGTGCTTGGCCGCCACGTAGGCCGACTTTTGCGCTGAGCCGACCAGGCCGTGCACCGAGGCGATGTTGATGATGCGCCCCCAGTTGTTGGCCAGCATGGCCGGCAGCGCCAGGCGCGTGGTGTGGAAGGCGCTGGTGAGGTTGATCGCGATGATCGCGTCCCAGCGCTCGGGCGGGAACTCGTGCACGCTGGCCACGTGCTGGATGCCGGCGTTGTTGACCAGGATGTCGACGCCGCCGAACTGGCTGGCCGTGTACTTCATCATGTTCTCGATCTCGGCGGCGCGGCTCATGTCGGCGCCGTGGTAGGCCACCTTCGCGCCGTGGGCCTGGCCCGCGGCCAGCACCTGGGCGCGCGGACCGTCCGCGTCGCCAAAGCCGTTGAGCACGATGTTGGCGCCCTGCGCCGCCAGGGCCGTGGCCATGCCCAGGCCGATTCCGCTGGTCGATCCGGTCACGAGGGCTGTCTTGCCTTTGAGCATCAATAAATCTCCTGTGGGTGGTGGGTGTGCCCGGGCATTATCAAACGATGCAAGAACATAATGACTGCATGATCGAACCTAGGCTGAACTACGTACCTTGCCCCGGCGCGGCGGCCGCCGGCAGCGACGCACCTGGCCACCGCATGGCCTATTGGGAATGGAATGCCACAGGGCAACCGGCGCATCCGCACGTCATCGTCTGCGTGCACGGGCTGTCGCGCCAGGGGCGCGACTTCGACCAGTTGGCGCGCGCGCTGTGCGGCCAGGCGCGCGTGGTCTGTCCCGACGTCGTCGGGCGTGGCAGGAGCGACTGGCTGGCCGACCCCCAGGGCTACCAGGTGCCGCTGTATGCGGCCGACATGCTGGCGCTGCTGGCGCAGCTGCATGCGCAAGGCCCCATCGGCACGCTGGACTGGGTGGGCACCAGCATGGGCGGGCTGATCGGCATGGTGCTGGCCGGCACGCCCGACGCGCCGCTGCCGGTGCCGCTGCACCGCCTGGTGCTCAACGACGTGGGGCCGACGATCGAGTGGAAGGCGCTGGAGCGCATCGGCCAGTACCTGGGTGCGCCCGCGCACTTCGACACCGTGGAGCAGGGCGCCGACGCGCTGTGGGCCAGTTCCAGCACCTTTGGCCCGCACACGCGCGAGCAGTGGCTGGCGCTGTCGCGCCCCATGCTCAAGCCCGCGCCGCAGGGCGGCTGGACGCTGCACTACGACCCGGCCATTGCCGTGCCCTATGCCGCGATGACCGAGCAGGGCGCGCGCGAGGGCGAGCAGCTGCTGTGGAAGATGTACCAGGCCATCACCGCGCAGGTACTGGTGCTGCATGGCGCGCAGTCGGATCTTTTGACCGCGCAGACCGTGCAGCGGATGCTGAACGCCGGCCCGCAGGCGCAGGTGGCGACGTTTGACGGCGTGGGCCACGCACCGACGCTGGTGGCCGACGACCAGGTGCGCGCCGTGCAGCGTTTTTTGCTGGGCGCGCAGGCAGCGGGGGGGCAATGAAGAGCAGCACGACGGCTGAGACGGCGCAGCAGCCCGCGGTGCGCGGCGAGGCCGTGCCCCAGGTGATTGCCGCGACCGTGGAGCACGACGGCGACCTGGAGCATGTGATCGAGCGTGCGCGTGACTTTGCCAAGCCGTTTCTGGCCAGCAGCGAGCTGGAAAGCGGCGAGAACGCGCTGGCCCACGCCGACGCGGTCGTCGGCATCCTGCACGGCCTGGGTAGCTCCGAGACCATGCAGGCGGCGGTCTACCTGGTCTATGCCTGCCCGCACCTGAATCGGCCCGAGGAGGTCATCACCAAGGCCTTCAGCAAGCACTTCGCGCTGCTGGCCGTCGAGACCAACAAGCTGATGCGCGTGCAGCGCCAGGCGCGCGACGCGCAGGTGGGCCAGGCGCTGCCCCAGGACGACCTGGCCGTGCAGACCGAGAACGTGCGCAAGATGCTGCTGGCCTTCTCGCGCGACCTGCGCGTTGTCATGCTGCGCCTGGCGTCGCGCCTGCAGACGCTGCGCTACTACGCGGCCAGCAAAAAGCCGGTGTCGCCGGCGCTGGCGCGCGAGTCGATGCAGGTCTTCGCGCCGCTGGCTAACCGCCTGGGCATCTGGCAGATCAAGTGGGAGATGGAGGATCTGGCGTTCCGCTTTCTGGAGCCCGAGACCTACCGCCAGGTCGCGCGCCTGCTCGACGAGAAGCGCGCCGAGCGCGAGCATTACATGCTGCAGCTGCGCCGGCACCTGGAAATGGAGCTGCGCGCCAACAGCATCAGCGCCACGGTGAGCGGGCGGCCCAAGCACATCTACAGCATCGTCAAGAAAATGCGCGGCAAGTCGCTGCCGTTCGACCAGGTGTTCGACATCCGCGCGCTGCGCGTGATCGTGCCCAACGTCAAGGACTGCTACGCCGCGCTGAGCTGGGTGCACAGCCACTTCGAGCACATCGACGCCGAGTTCGACGACTACATCGCCCGCCCCAAGCCCAACGGCTACCAGTCGCTGCACACCGTGGTGCGCGACGAGGCCGGGCGCGCCATCGAGATCCAGATTCGCACCCAGGCCATGCACGACCACGCCGAAAGTGGCGTGGCCGCGCATTGGGCCTACAAGGAGGCGGGCACCAAGGGCTATGCCGGCGTGACTGCCGCCAGCGACTACGACGCAAAAATCGCCGTGCTGCGCCAACTGCTGGCCTGGGAGCGCGACCTGGCCGGCAGCGCCAGCCGCAACAACCTGTTCGAGGATCGCATCTACGTGCTCACGCCCGACGCCGCGGTCATCGAGCTGCCTCAGGGCGCGACGCCACTCGACTTTGCCTACGCGGTGCACACCAGCGTCGGCCACCGCTGCCGCGGCGCGCGCGTCGACGGTGCCATGGTGCCGCTGAATACGCCGCTGAAGAATGGCCAGACCGTGGAAATCAGCACGGTCAAGGAGGGGCGCCCGTCGCGCGACTGGCTCAACTCCGAACTGGGCTACCTGACCAGCAACCGTGCCAAGTCCAAGGTGCGCGCCTGGTTCAACGCACAGGCCACGGAGGCGACCGTGGCGCGCGGGCGCGAACTGGTCGAAAAGCTGCTGCAGCGCGAAGGCAAGACCGCCATCAAGCACGACGACCTGGCCGCGCAGCTGGGGTTGAAAAGCGCCGACGCACTGTTTGAACTGGTGGGAAAGGACGAGCTGTCGCTGCGCGCCATCGAGGCGCTGCTGCGCCCGGCAAGCGAAGCGGCGGCGCACGAGGACGAGCCGCAGGTGCCGGTGCGCAAGGCGCGCTCGGGCGACGGCGGGCCGCGCGGTGGCGTGCTCGTCGTCGGCGTGGACTCGCTGATGACGCAGCTGGCCAAATGCTGCAAGCCCGCGCCGCCCGACGAGATCTGCGGCTTCGTCACCCGCGGCAAGGGCGTGAGCGTGCACCGCGCCGACTGCAGCAACTTCCGCGAGATGGCCGCGCGCAACGCCGAGCGCGTCATCGACGTGCAATGGGGCCGCCCGCGCGGCAAGGAGGGTGCGGTCTACCCGATGGACGTGTCGGTCGAGGCCACCGACCGCCAGGGCCTGCTGCGTGACATCTCCGAGGTCTTTGCGCGCGAGAAGACCAACGTGATCGGCGTGCAGACCCAGTCCGTCAAGGGCATGGCGTGGATGGTCTTCACCGTCGAGGTCAGCGACTCCACCCGCCTGAACAAGGTCCTGGGCCAGGTCGCCGCGGTCAAGGGCGTGCGCTCGGCGCGGCGCAGATAAAAAACTGCAACCATTTCTGGAAGCCCGTTTTTTACTGCTAGAATCTCGCTTTCTCGAACGAACACAGGCGCGTAGCTCAGCTGGTTAGAGCACCACCTTGACATGGTGGGGGTCGTTGGTTCGAATCCAATCGCGCCTACCAATGAAATCAAGCACCTGGCAGAAATGCCAGGTGCTTTTTCTTTGGCTCACTGCAATTACTCACGCATTCTTGCGTCCATCAATTGTTGCTCGACTCCGGCGCTATCCATTTCGGATGGCGCCAAAGAGTCAACGCAACCCTCCAGGCCATCAACCTGCGCCGCCTGGCGCTCCATCAGCATCACCATCGCACATTGACGGCGGCTGTCTGGCTGGTTCAGGACGTTTCGCAGCCTCGGCATCCGATTCATACTCGGTGCGAGTGCAGAGGCGCGCCGTGCGTGAAAGACAAGCACTGGCGGCTCAAGGTCGGCCAGTGAACGGCATCGGCATTAGGGAAATCCTGCAAAACCTCCCCGCCTGTCTGGTAGCTGTCAGCCACCGCTGGCATTCTCCTCATCCATGAAGCAAACCAGCCTCGCCCTGAACCTGAGCACGCGCAAGACGCGCAAGCAA
>NZ_BAABBP010000035.1:0-34056 GCF_039538025.1 Comamonas faecalis | reverse complement strand
ATTTTGTCGGTCTCGGTTTTCGAGAAAACCCAGATTTCATGCGCCTTGCAGCCCGATGATCTACAGATTGAATCCGCCAACGACGCTAAGCAATTGATTCTGTTTGACTTTTAACCGGACACTACTGGGTTGATATAGAAGTGGAATCAGACGCGCGATCAACGCGCCTCCTCCAGCAGCAGGCGCAGGCCTTCGAGGTTGCACAGCTGCAGCGCACGGCCCTGGCGGCGCAGCAGGCCCAGGCGGGTCAGGCGCGACATTTCTCGCGCCACCTCTTCGCGGCTGCTGCCCAGCATCAGCGCCAGGTCGGACTGGCGCGGCGCCGGCTGCAGCACCGCCTGGTTGCCGCTCGTATCCTGCGCCGAGCGCTCGACCAGCTCCAGCAACTGCGCGTGCAGGCGCGCGCGCACCGACAGCGTGCCCAGGTTGAGCACGCGCGTGGCCAGCACCTGCGCCAGCGTGCTCAGCTGCGCAATCACGGCGCGCAGCACGCCCACCTCGTTCATCAGCAGCGCCTCGACGTCCTCGTGCGCCAGCGACGCGACCAGGCTGTCCTGCGTGGCCTGCACCGTCACCGGGAAGCGCATGGGCGCGGGCGCGTCTTCCGCCTCGGCCACGCGCAGGCCGCCAAAAAACAACCCGGCCGCCAGGTCGCCCAGCACCATGCCCTTGCCCGAGGCCGCGTAGCTGGCCACGCGCAGGCCACCATGCACCAGGAAATACAGGCGGTCGTCGACATAGGGGCCAACCAGCTCTTGCTCGGCCTCCAGCCGGTGCCAGCGGCATTGCGTGGCCAGTTGCGCCAGCCGGTCGTCGGACAGCGAATCGAGCATGTGCACCTGCCGCAGGCCTTGCCAGGCGACGGGGAGGGCGGCGCCCGCAGGGGCCGGCGCGGCGCGGCGGGTTGATGGCGATAGCGTCATGGCGTAGGGCGGTGGTGGTGATGTCGCAGGCCGCGCCATTGTGGCGCCTAAGCGCGTTTGGCCAGGCCAAGCGCGCGGCGTTTGCGCGCCGATAAGCTTATGCCGAACGGCACATGGCAATCCTCCTAGAATCACCGCTCCGATTCCAAGGAGCGTTGCAGCTATCGCATGTTCAAAGCGCGGTGGCCAGGCTTGGAATCGACCGTCCCGCATGCAACGACGCTCACCTGTCCATCCGTCCTGCCCGTACAGGTGAGTTCCATGTCAGCCACATTTCCCCCTCCGATGAAACTCTCCGGCCTGGAGCCCGTCTTCATTGGCCAAGATTCCCTGTTCGTCAACGTCGGCGAGCGCACCAACGTCACCGGCTCCAAGGCCTTTGCCCGGATGATCCTGGCCGAGCAGTACGAGCAGGCTCTGTCGGTGGCGCGCCAGCAGGTGGAGAACGGCGCGCAGATCATCGACGTGAACATGGACGAGGCCATGCTGGACGGCAAGGCCGCCATGGTGCGGTTTTTGCGCATGCTGGCGGGCGAGCCCGACATCGCGCGCGTGCCGGTGATGGTCGATTCGTCCAAGTGGGAGATCATCGAGGCCGGCCTGCAGTGCATCCAGGGCAAGGGCATCGTCAACTCGATCAGCCTGAAAGAGGGCGAGGCCGAGTTCAAGCGCCAGGCGCGGCTGGTGCAGCGCTACGGCGCCGCCGCCGTGGTGATGGCGTTCGACGAGCAGGGCCAGGCCGATTCACTGCCGCGGCGCATCGAGATTTGCAACCGCGCCTACCGCGTGCTGGTCGATGAGGTCGGCTTTGCGCCCGAGGACATCATCTTCGACCCCAACGTATTCCCGATTGCCACCGGCATCGAGGAGCACGCCAAGAACGGCACCGACTTCATCGAGGCAACGCGCTGGATCAAGCAGAACCTGCCGGGCGCCAAGGTGTCGGGCGGCATCTCCAACGTCAGCTTCTCGTTCCGCGGCAACGACCCGGTGCGCGAGGCCATCCACACCGTGTTCCTGTACCACGCTATTCAAGCCGGGCTGGACATGGGCATCGTCAACGCCGGGATGATGGGCGTCTACGACGACCTGGAGCCGGAGCTGCGCGAGCGCGTCGAGGACGTGGTCTTGAACCGCCGCCCCGATGCCGCGGAGCGCTTGCTGGAGATTGCCGAAAGCGCCAAGGGCGCGGCGCGCGACGACAGCAAGAAGCTGGAATGGCGCGGCACGGCCGAAGCGCCGACGCCAGTGGGCGAACGCCTGACGCACGCGCTGGTGCACGGCATTACCGATTTCATCGTCGAAGACACCGAGGAGGCCTACCAGCAGCTCTGCGTGCAGGGCGGCGCGCGCCCGCTGGCGGTGATCGAGGGGCCGCTGATGGACGGCATGAACGTGGTGGGCGACCTGTTTGGCGCGGGCAAGATGTTTCTGCCGCAGGTGGTCAAGAGCGCGCGCGTGATGAAGCAGGCCGTGGCCCACCTCGTGCCCTATATCGAGGCAGAGAAAGAGGCGCAGAAGGCCGCCGGCATCGACGTGTCGAGCAAGGGCAAGATCGTCGTCTGCACCGTCAAGGGCGACGTGCACGACATCGGCAAGAACATCGTCACAGTCGTGCTGCAGTGCAACAACTTCGAGGTCGTCAACCTGGGCGTGATGATTCCGGCACACGAGCTGCTGGCGCGCGCCAAAGAGGAAAACGCCGACATGGTGGGCGTCTCGGGGCTGATCACGCCCAGCCTGGAGGAGATGCAGCACGTCGCCGCCGAGATGGACAAGGACGACTACTTCACCAGCCGCCAGACGCCGCTGCTCATCGGCGGCGCCACCTGCTCGCGCGTGCACACGGCCGTCAAGATCGCGCCCAAGTACAGCGGCCCGGTGATTTACGTGCCCGACGCGTCGCGCAGCGTGGGCGTGGCGCAAAGCCTGCTGGGCGACGGCCGCGACGCCTACCTGAGCGAAGTGACCGCCGACTACGACCACGTGCGCCAGCTGCACGCCAAGAAGAAGAAAGTGCCGCTGTGGACGATCGAACAGGCGCGCGCCAACGCCACGCCGCTGTCGTTCACCAACCCGCCGCCGGTCGTGCCGCGCGCGCTGGGCCGGCGCGTGTTCAAGAACTTCGACCTGGCCGAGCTCGTGCCCTTCCTCGACTGGGGGCCGTTCTTCCAGACCTGGGATCTGGCCGGCGCCTACCCGGCCATCCTCGATGACGAGATCGTCGGCACCGAGGCGCGCAAGGTGTTTGCCGACGGCCAGGCGATGCTGAAAAAAATCGTTGAAGGCCGCTGGGTCACCGCCAATGGGGTGATGGGACTGTTCCCGGCCAACCGCGTCGGCGACGACATCGAGTTCTACACCGACGAGAGCCGCACCGAGGTCTTGATGACCTGGTACGGCCTGCGCCAGCAGACCGAGAAACAGCCCGGCGCCGACGGCGTGATGCGCCCCAGCCGCTGCCTGGCCGACTTCGTTGCGCCCAGGGAGTCGGGCATTGCCGACTACGCCGGCCTGTTCGCGGTCACCGCCGGCATTGGCAGCGAGAAGAAGGAAAAGGAGTTCCTCGACGCGCTCGACGACTATTCCAACATCCTCTTCAAGGGCCTGACCGACCGCCTGGCCGAGGCTTTCGCCGAATGCCTGCACCACCGCGTGCGCACCGACCTGTGGGGCTACGGCGCCGACGAGGCGCTCTCCAACGAAGACCTGATCAAGGAAAAATACCAGGGCATCCGCCCCGCGCCCGGCTACCCGGCCTGCCCCGACCACACGGCCAAGATCGCGCTGTTCGAGACCTTGCATGCGCGCGAGATCGGCATGGAGCTGACCGACAGCATGGCGATGTTCCCGGCGTCCAGCGTCAGCGGCTTCTACCTGGCCCACCCCGAGGCCACTTACTTCGTCGTCGGCCAGATCGGCGACGACCAGGTCGAGGACATGGCCGCGCGCCGCGGCATGGACCTTCAGGAGATGCGCCGCAGGCTGGCGCCGAACCTGGGATAGGTTCGAGAGAAGGCCCGATGCGGCATCCCCACGAAATCCACACGCAGCGACTGCTGCTGCGCCAGTGGAGACCGTCGGACTTCCCGACCTTCGCGCGCATGGGTGCCGATGCCGAGGTGATGCGCTACTTCCCCCATACGCTGGACGAGGACGCAAGCCGCGCACTGGCGCAGCGCTGCCACGACCTGATCGCGCAGCGCGGCTGGGGCTTCTGGGCGGCGCAGGAAAAATCCTCGGGCGCCTTCATCGGGTTCATCGGCCTGTACGTCCCGGCGGCGCAGTTGCCGTTCTCCCCCTGCGTCGAGGTCGGCTGGCGGCTGGCGCGGCCGTTCTGGGGCCAGGGGCTGGCCACGGAGGGCGCCCGCGCCGCGCTGGCCTTCGGCTTCGACGCGCTGCAGCTGGCCGAAATCGTCGCCTTTACCGCGCTGGCCAATGCGCGCTCCGAGGCCGTGATGCAACGCCTGGGCATGCGCAGGGACGCCCTCACGTTCCAGCACCCGGCCCTGCCCGAAGGCCATCCGCTGCGCGAGCACTGCCTGTACCGCATCGCGGCCCAGTGATTCCATTTCTATATCGATCGAGTACGCGAAGGTGAAGCGTAGACAGTGCTGTAGCACGACAAGCGAAGCCGACAAAGTAATCGGTTGATATGGAAATGGAATGAGCCGCTCCATCAATCGCTGGCCACCGGCGTTCCCACGATCCCCCGCACCAGATTGCGGCTGTGCGCGCCGAAGTGGCGCATCAGCGTGGTGATGCTGGCCTCCAGCGTGGCGCGGGCGTCGCCGCCCTGGCGCGCCACCTCGGCCATCAGGTCGATGCCGCCGGCGTGCACGCCGAAGTCGAAGCCGGGGTCGTTGACGTAGCGCGCCGGGCTGCCGGCCAGCATCTGCGCGGTCACCGCCTCGCCGGCGGCGTGCGATTCGCGCGCCACGGTGTCTTTCACGTAGGCATGGCCGTCGCCCCAGGCGGGGTAGCCGGCGTCGGTGCGGGTGTCGTACAGCGCGGCTTCCAGCGGGCCGGGCCGGTGCGCGGCGGCGCTGGCCTGGATCATCTGGCTCTCGTAGCGCTCGAGCACGAAGTGGCGGTTGGACAGCAGCACCACCATGTCGTTCTTGCCCTGCGGCATGCCCAGCAGCGCCAGCAGCTGGATGCCGATCAGCCGCGCGCTGGAGTAGCCCGGCGCCAGGCTGGCATGGTAGGGCTGGGTCAGGTCCTGCACGTAGTGCAGCGCCAGGCCGGCGAAGCGCCAGCCCCAGTACGGGTGGCCGCTCTGGAAGGCGAGTTCCGACAGCCCCTGGTACTGGTGCACGCGCAGCAGAGGGTAGGTGCGCTTGAGAAAACCGGCGGCGGCGTAGATCAGCGGCAATTCGTAGAAGAACCCCATGTGGAACGGCGCCTGGGTGGCGAAGTCCAGGCTGGGGTTGCCGAACGGCAGCTTGCCGAAGCCGTAGGTCGGCCCCCAGGCGCTGGGGCTGTCCTCGAACAGGTTGACGTCCATGCCGTAGTCCGGCTCGTCGCTGGCCGAGGCGATGACCGCCAGCGGCGCCACCGGCTCGCCCGGCTGCAGGCGCACGAAATGGTGCTTCTCGCCGTCCTTCTCGCGCAGCGGCAGCGCGCTGACCGCGTCGTGCGCCAGCTTGGGCTGCGTCGCGGGCGGCCCCCAGGGGTCGGGCTGCAGGTACAGCGCCAGGCGGCTTTCTGGCGAGACGCGCAGCGCGTGCAAAAACGCCAGGCGCAGCGCCTGCGGGCCGGTATGGGCGGCCTGCGGGTCGAAGCGCAGCGCGGCGGGCAGCGGCGGGTACTGCGCGATGTGCTGCTGCGCCCAGGCGTCCTGCGCCTGGAGCAGCCGGGCGATGGGCTGGGCCTGTGCGGCGAGGAAGTCCTCCAGCGGCTCGGCGGCGACCGCCGGCGCCTGCGCCACCGCGGGCAGCACTTCGAGCGCGCGGTAGCTGGCCAGCGCGTGGTTGCTCCAGGCCCAGGCAGGGGCGGGGGCGGACAGGGCCAGCAGGGCGGCGAGCAGCAGGCGTTTCATGGGACAGTAGGCGAAAACGGCGGGCCCCCATTGTCGCCACCACGTGCCCGCAACGGCCAGCGGCCGGGGTCATTCCATTTCTATATCAACCGATTACTTTGTCGGCTTCGCTTGTCGTGCTACAGCACTGTCTGCGCTTCACCTTCGCGTACTCAATCGATATAGATATGGAATCAGTCAGGCATGGAGCAATGCCCGCCCTGCGCGGCCTGGCCCGAGCCGGCGGCAAACAGCGGCGGCTCGAAGCGCAGGTCGATGGACTTGGAAGCGGCAAAGTCCCAGGCCAGAAAGCCCAGCAGGGCCAGCCAGAACAGGGTGCGCAGCATGAAGGTGCGTGTCATCGTGTGCTCCAGCCTCAAAACCCGAAATGGCGGCGCACGCGCAGCCCGACCATGGTGCCGGCAAAGGCCAGCGGCACCCAGATCCAGCCGTGCAGCGAGCCGGTCGAGATGCCCGAGAGCATGGCGCCGACGTTGCAACCGAACGCCAGGCGCGAGCTGTAGCCCAGCAGCAGGCCGGCCGTCAGCGCGACTGCCCATTGCTGGCCGTTCAGCGCCCGGGCCTTGGCGGGGCGGGCGGCGCTCACCCACAGCGCGCCGGCCAGGATGCCGATGTTGGTGATGCTGGTCACGTCCTGCAGCACCGCCTCCTGCAGGCGCGGCGCGTTGCCCGGCTGGCTCCAGAACCAGTTGTGGGCAAAGTCCACACCGCCGGCCTGCACCAGCTTGGCGGCCCACAGGCCAAAGCCGTAGACCACTCCCCAGGGCTGGCCGGCAATCACCAGGTTGAGCGTGGCCAGCAGCGCCAGCAGCAGCGCGCCGACCAGCCAGCGGCGCACCACCAGCGGATGCGCCGCCTGGCCACGCGCGCGGCTGGCGCGGCGGCAGTACCAGGCAACGGCCAGCGCGGTGGCGGCCAGAGCGGCCAGCGTGGCGGCCAGCGCCGCCTGCCAGCCCCATTCGCCGACCAGGCCAACGGCGGGCGCGCGCCCCAGATCAAGCCACCAGCCCAGGTGCCAGCTACCCAGAAAACTGCCCAGCGCGAACAGCGGCAGGATGGCCGCGTTCATCGGAATGCCCATGCCGGCCTTGTACAGCGTGCCGCTGCCGCAGCCGTCGGCGATCTGCATCGACAGGCCGAAGACGAAGGCGCCGACCAGCAGGCTGACGCTGGGCGGGCCCAGCGCCGCGGTCAGCTCGGGAAAGTAGCCCAGCAGCGGCATGGCCAGCAGCGCGGCCAGCGCCAGCAGCAGCAGCTGGCCCATCACGCCGGCGGGGTTCTTGTCCTCGACCAGGATGCGCCAGCCGGTGGTGAAGCCAAAGCGCTGGCCGGCCAGCACCGCGCCCAGGCCGATGCCGACGGCGAACAGCGCCGCCTGGCGCGCCGACACGCTCCACAGCAGCCAGCCGGCAAAGACGAGCATCAGGAGCGTGAGAGAGGTACGTTTCATGGAATGGGCAACAAAGCGGAAAAATGAAAGCGGCAAGGGATTGCAACGGCCGTGCGCTGCAATCCCTTGCTGCCGAGGGTCGGCGTTTACTTGAACGCGGCCTTGATCCAGTCCTGCGCCGAGCGCGCCAACTGCTGGGCGCGGCTGGGCGCGTTGGCCACCGGCAGCGCTTCGCTCGCCTGCGTCCAGTCGGCCATCGAGCCGGCGTAGAGCTTGACGTTGGGCGCGCCCGCCACTTCGCTGAGCGCAAACCATTCGGTTGCCGCCCAGTGGCCGGTGTTGCAGAACGCCACCGTGTCCTGCGCGCCATCCTGCGGCAGCGGCGCCTGGCTGGCCACCTTGCGCGCGGCCTCGCCCTGCACGAGCTGGGAGCTGCCCGGCTCGAACCACTGGTTGAAGTCGAACGCCTTGGCGCCGGGCAGCGTGCCGGCCACCTTGGCGGCGGGCACCTTGGTCTCGCCCAGGAAGAAGGCCTGGGGGCGGGCGTCCAGCAGCAGGGCGTCGCCGCTCTGCACATGGCCGAGCACCTGCTCGCGCGTGGCCAGCCAGCGCGCGTCGAAGGTGGGCGCGTAGCTGCTGGGCGCGACCTGCACCGGCGCATTCGACAGCGGCAGGCCGGCGGCCTGCCAGGCCTGCATGCCGCCGTTGACGATGGACAGCTCGGTCAGCCCCAGCGACTTGAGCGTCCAGTACACGCGCGCCGTCGCGCCGAAGTCGGTCGCATCCTTGCCGCTGGAGACGACGACGGCGTGCGTGCCGGCATCCAGCCCCAGGCGCTGCACCAGCGCGACGAACCGGTCCTGCGCCAGCAGCTCGCCGGGGTTGCTGGCCGGGCCGCGCCACTGGCCGTAGGGCGCATTGACCGCGCCGGGAATATGGTTGACGCCGTGGCTTTGCGCGTCGCGGATGTCGATCACGCGCACCTGGGGGTTGGACAGCAGCGGCGACAGATCCTGCGGAGTGAGTAGCGGCTGCGCGGCCAGCGCCGCGCCGGTGCCCCACACGAGGGCCAGGGGAATCAGCACAGTTTTCATGGTGTCGGTCAGCGGGCAGCGCTGTCAAAGCTCAAACGAGCCGTGATTGTCCGGCCCTTGCTGCATTGCACCAACGAAGATTTTCTTGTTTGCTTATGCCTGCCGCCTCACTGGTCGCGCCGCGTCTCCAGGTAGGTGCGGATCGACCAGATCGCCTCCTGCGACAGCGTGCCCTCGAACGGCGGCATGTAGACGCGCCCGTCGCGGGTGCGCCCGCGGCGCACGGTGCCCACGAAGAAATCGTCCATCTCGCCATAGCAGGCGGCCTTCTTGGCGGCGGCCAGGCCGGCGCATTCCTCGTCGAACTTGCGCAGGTCCGGCGCAATGCCGCCCGAGACCGCCTCCAGGCCGTGGCAGCGCGCGCAGTTCTGGTTGTAGGCCGAGGTGCCTATGCGCAGCGCCTCGTCATGGGCCTCGCCCTTGCTATAAGGGTTGCTCTCCAGCCACTTGCTGCCCAGCTGGGGCAGGCTGCTTGTGTCGACCGCCTGGGGCACGACGTCGCCGTGGGCCAGGGCGGCGCTGGCACCGCAGGCCAGGGCCAGCGCGAGCAGACCACGCAAGGGGCGTTGCAGAAAGCGGGGGGAAATTGCGTGCATGGGGTGTCTCCTGTCTGAAAAATAGGCTCCCACGCAGCAAAGCAATAACCGGGCCAGTCCACGCTGACGCCACCCATCGCTGCCCCCAGACAGGTTGCCGGCGCGCGGCGGCGCCGCCCTGGCGTGACACACCGGTGCGCCCCGGGTGTTTCAGTTTGGAGCAATTCCCTGCGTGCCACGCTGGAACAATTCTTGCTTCCAATCCCATAATCAACACTTTTCACGCCGCGAATCCTGGATAGAGCGCCGCTCGCCAGCCAGGACAGGCCCAAGCCCCCATGCAAGAGGGGTATGGACAGGAGGTGATGCAGGCCACCCGTGCCTGGTCAGCGCGCCTGCACCAATCGCAGCTTTGGTGCAAAGTCATAAGAAAACCGGGGCGACCGATGCCCGGATCTGGAGACACGATGAGCATCCCTTTTTCTGGCCCGCCGGCCCAGCAACAGGGTTCAAGCCCCAGCCCGATGGGGGAGCCCCGTGACTACGCCGAAGTCATCGACCAGGCGCACGAGCGCTCGCGCCACTATGGCGTCGTGGTGCACGAGCGGCCCGATTACTCGCGCCCCGGGCGTGGCGAGCTCGACGATGTGGTCGAGGGCAACCAATTCCTGTTCCAGCATGCCGCGCCCATCATGGAGACGCTGTACGAGCAGATCGCCAACACCCACAGCATGGTGCTGCTGACCACGGCGCAGGGGCTGGTGCTGCACTCGCTGGGCGACAAGGACTTTCTGGAGAAGGCCCACCGCGTGGCGCTGGCGCCCGGCGTGGACTGGTCGGAGAAGGCCAAGGGCACCAACGCCATCGGCACCGCGCTGAGCGAGGAGACCGCGGTGACGGTGCACGGCGACCAGCACTACATGCGCGCCAACCACGCGCTGACCTGCTCGTGCGCACCCATCTTCAACCCGCACGGCGAAGTCGTCGGCGCGCTCGACGTCTCGGGCGACCACCGCAGCTACCACCAGCACACGCTGGCGCTGGTGCGCATGTCGGCGCAGATGATCGAGAACCAGATGTTCGCCGGCAGCTTCCCGAAGGCGGTGCGGCTGCATTTCCACGCCCGCCCCGAGTTCCTGGGCACGCTGGTCGAGGGCATTGCGGTGTTCACGCCCGAGGGGCGCTTTCTGTCGGCCAACCGCAGCGCCCAGTTCCAGCTGGGGCTGTCGTACAACGCGCTGCAGGCCTACACCTTCTCGTCGCTGTTCGACCTGCCGATGTCCACGCTGATGGAGCTGTTCGGCGGCGCCTCGGACGCGCCGCGCCAGCTGCACCTGCAAAACGGCGTCTCCGTCTGGTGCCGCGCAGACATCAAGCCGCAGGGGCCGTGGGCAGCGCCCGCGTTCTCCGAGCGCGCCGCCGTGATGGCCGTCTCGCGCGCGGCGCCGGCGCGCAAGCCCCAGCTGTCCTCGCTGCAGTACCTGGAGACGGGCGACCCGCAGGTGGCGGCGGTGATCGCCAAGCTGCACAAGGTGATGGACCGCGACATCCCGGTGATGATTCTGGGCGAGACCGGCACCGGCAAGGACTTGCTGGCGCAGGCCTTCCACAACGACTCGGCGCGTGCGCGCCAGCCCTTCGTCGCGGTCAACTGCGCGTCCATCCCCGAGTCGCTGATCGAGGCCGAGCTGTTCGGCTACGAGGAAGGCGCCTTCACCGGCGCGCGCAAGAAGGGCGCGGTCGGCAAAATCGCCCAGGCGCACGGCGGCACGCTGTTCCTCGACGAGATCGGCGACATGCCCAAGCACCTGCAGGCGCGGCTGCTGCGCGTACTGCAGGAGCGGCGCATCACTCCGCTGGGCGCGGGCAAGGAGGTGGACGTGGACGTGGCGGTGGTCTGCGCCACGCACAAAAACCTCAAGGATCTGATTGCGCAGGGCGACTTCCGCGAAGACCTGTACTACCGGCTCAACGGCCTAGTCGTGCGCCTGCCGGCGCTGCGCGAGCGCACCGACTTTGTCCGCGTGGCGCAAAAACTGCTCAAGACGCTGTGCGACGACGGCCAGCAGGTCGGCATCTCCGAGCCGGTCATGGATCTGTTTCGCCGCTACCACTGGCCCGGCAACGTGCGCCAGCTGCACAACCTGCTGCGCACCGCGGTCGTCATGGTCGGCAGCGAGGGCGAGATCGCCCCCGAGCACCTGCCCGACGACTTCCTGGAAGAGCTGCACGGCATGGGCACCGCAGCATCCGCCGTGACGCCCGGCTTCGCGCACGCGCTCCCGCACGCCTCGCCGCAGGCGCCTGCGCCCGCCTGCCCCCTGCCGGCCCAGGCCGCGCCCGCCGCGCCGGACACCGACGCCAGCGCCGACGGCCAGAGCCTGCAGGACGTGACGCTGCTGGCCATGGCACAGATGTTGCAACTGCACAAGGGCAATGTGTCGGCGGCCGCCAAGGCGCTCGGTGTTTCGCGCAACACCATCTACCGCAAGAAGAACCTGCTGCCGCCCGACCTGCTGAACTGAACGCCCGCACGGCACAACGGATCTGGAGGAAAGCAATGACGCACAACGCGCGATACGACCGGCTCTCGGTCTGGCTGCACTGGCTGATGGCCGCGCTGCTGCTCGCCCAGATCGCCCTGGGGCTGTGGATGCTGGGCCTGCCCAAGGGCGGCACCGGCGTGCGCGTGTACTGGTTCAACGTGCACAAGTCCATCGGCATGCTGCTGGGCCTGCTCATCGTGCTGCGCCTGGCCTGGGCGCTGGCGCGCCCGCGCGTGGCCGCGCTGGCGCAGGCGCGCCACCTGCAGCTGGCGGCCAGCGGCGCCCACAAGCTGCTGTATGCGCTGATGCTGGTGATGCCGCTGTCGGGCTTTTTCGGCTCGGTGTTCTCGGGCTATCCCATCCGCTTCTTCGGCATGCGCCTGCCCGACATCGCGGGGCGCTGGGACGCGGCCAAGGAGCTGCTCAGCATGGTGCACAAGGTCTCGGCGCTGGCCCTGATACTGCTGATCGCGCTGCATGTGGCAGCCTTTGCGTACCACCAGCTGGTGCGCAAGGAGGCGCTGCTGCAGCGCATGCGCTGATCCCCCCTTGCCACCAACAACCGCGCCGCCCGACCCAGGGCGGCGCTTTTTTGTGTGCGCCACAGCCAAACCGTGCGGCAGCGCGTCCGCATGTTTCTGCATCGACATCCCGGTTGCTCCCGAACGCAACAGTGGCGCAGCCCTGTGCGCTCCACATTTGAACAACTGCACCGTGCGAAGGGCTATTTCGCGCAGCCGATTGCGCCGCCGCCCGCTGGCATGGCTCTTGCATCACCGCTGTCGGATCTACCCACAACACAAGGAGCACACCAGCATGTCCACCACATTCGCACGACGCCCGCGCCTGAGCCGCATCAGCCTGGCCCTGCTCGCCACGGCGGCCCTGTCCGTCCAGGCGGCCGATGTCAAACCCGTCACCTGGGACGACATCGCCAACGACGCCAAGACCACCGAAGACGTGCTGACCTACGGCCTGGGCCTGACGGCGCAGCGCTACAGCCCCGCCAAGACGCTGACCACCAAGAACGTCGCCGGCCTGGTGCCGGTGTGGAGCTACTCGTTCGGCGGCGAGAAGCAGCGCGGCCAGGAGGCGCAGGCGCTGATCCACGACGGCGTGATCTACGTCACCGCCTCGTACTCGCGCTTCGTCGCGCTCGACGCGCGCACCGGCAAGCGCCTGTGGACCTACGAGCACCGCCTGCCCGAGGACATCCGCCCCTGCTGCGACGTGGTCAACCGCGGCCCGGCCATCTATGGCGACAAGGTCTACTTCGGCACGCTGGACGCGCGCGTCATTGCGCTGGACCGCGCCACCGGCAAGGTGGTGTGGAACGAGAAGTTCGGCGACCACAAGGTCGGCTACACGATGACCGGCGCCCCCTTCATCGTCAAAGACCAGAAGAGCGGCAAGGTGTTGCTGGTGCACGGCTCGTCGGGCGACGAGTTCGGCGTGGTCGGCTGGCTGTATGCACGCGACCCGGAAACCGGCGAGGAGGTCTGGGCCCGCCCGATGGTCGAAGGCCACGTGGGCCGCCTGAACGGCAAGCCCAGCACGCCCACGGGCGACCCCAAGGCACCGAGCTGGCCCGACGACCCCAACAGCCCCACCGGCAAGGTCGAGGCATGGAGCCAGGGCGGCGGCGCACCGTGGCAGACCGCCAGCTTCGACGTGGAGACCAACACCATCGTCATCGGCACCGGCAACCCCGCGCCGTGGAACACCTGGAAGCGCACCGCCAAGGGCGACGACCCGCGCAACTGGCCCAGCCTCTACACCTCGGGCCAGGCCTACGTCGACCCGACGACCGGCGACCTGAAGGGCTTCTTCTCGCACACGCCCAACGACGCCTGGGACTTCTCGGGCAACAACTCGGTGCTGCTGTTCGACTACAAGGACGCCAAGACCGGCAAGACCGTCAAGGCCTCGGCCCACGCCGACCGCAACGGCTTCTTCTTCGTGACCGACCGCGAGAAGCTGGCCAAGAACGACGGCGGCCACCCCTGGAAGCAGACCTCCATCATCAACGCCTGGCCCTTCGTCGACGACATCACCTGGGCCAAGGGCTTTGACCTGAAGACCGGCCTGCCGATCGAGAACAACAACCGCCCACCCGAGCCCAAGGAAGGCGAAGAGAAGGGCGACACCGTCTTCGTCTCGCCTCCGTTCCTGGGCGGCACCAACTGGATGCCGATGAGCTACAGCCCCGACACCGGCCTGTTCTACATCCCGGCCAACCACTGGGCCATGGACTACTGGTCCGAGCACATCACCTACAAGCCCGGCGCGGCCTACCTGGGCCAGGGTTTTCGCATCAAGAAGCTGCACGACGACCATGTGGGCACGCTGCGTGCGATCAACCCGCAGACGGGCAAGATCGAGTGGGAGCACAAGGAGCAGTTCCCGCTGTGGGCCGGCACGCTGACCACCGCCGGCGGCCTGCTGGTGACCGGCACCTCCGACGGCTACCTGAAGGTCTTCGACAAGAAGAACGGCAAGGAGCTGTGGAAGTTCCAGACCGGCTCGGGCATCGTCTCGGTGCCGGTGACCTGGGAGATGGACGGCGAGCAGTACATCGCCATCCAGTCCGGCTACGGCGGCGCCGTGCCGCTGTGGGGCGGCGACATGGCCGCGCTGACCAAGCAGATCTCGCAGGGCGGATCGATCTGGGTGTTCAAGCTGCCCAAGGCGCAGCAGGTCGCCAGCAAGTAAGGCGCAAGCCCGATGCGCGCGCTCCACGGCGCGCGCCCTCCCTCTTCCCGTCCACGGGAAGAGCCGGGGTGGACGGCAGCACACCCGCCGTCCACCCGTCTTGCCTGGAGCCTCTTGCATGCCTTCTTTCACCCGCTTTGCCCTGGCAGGGGCGCTGTGCCTGGCCTGGGCCTGCGCCGGCGCGGCCGACGTGCCGGACGACACAGCGGCCGACGCCGCCGCGCCCGCCTCCACCGAGCCGCTGGTCATCAACGGCTGCCCCATCTGGCCCTATACCCGCTGCCCCGGCGCCGACCTGCGCCACGCCAACCTGGTGGGCAAAAACCTCTCCGGCGCCGACCTGCGCGGCGCCAACCTGACGCGCGCCGACCTGCGCGGCGCAAACCTTGCCGTCGCCAACCTGGAGGGCGCCAACCTCACCGGCGCCAAGCTGGCCAAGGCCACCGCGTCCAACGCCAACTTCAAGGACGCGCGCTTCATCGGCGCAGACCTTGAGGGCGCGCGGCTGATGCGCTCGGACTTCTCGGGCGCCGAGTTCATCGGCTCCAACCTGGAGATCGCGCGCTTCAACAACGCCTGGTTCGTCGGCACGCGCTTCATCTCCAACGACCTGCAGGAGACCAAGTTCATCTCCACCAACCTGCAAAACGCTGTCTTCGAAGGCAACGTCACCCGCTACACCACATTCAACGAGTCGGCCATGGACGGATGCCAGGGCTGCAAAGACAGCTGGAGGTGACATGCGCGCCATAGCCCTATGCATTCTCGGACTGGCGGCGCACAGCGCCCTCGCCTTCCAGCCCTTCACGCCCCAGGTCGACACCACCGGCCTGCCGCCGCAGGCCCATACCTGGATGGAGCCCAACCCGCTGCGCGGCAACGCGCAGGCCATCGAAGTCGGCCGCAGCACGTTCAACCAGACCTGCGCCAGCTGCCACGGCATGGACGCCAACGGCTCGCGCGCGCCCGCGCCCGACCTGCGCCGCATCGGCAAGGGCTGCCTGCGCATCCAGGACAGCGCGCTGCACCAGCGCTGCATGGCCGACGCCGACGCCTACTTCGCCAAGTCGGTGCGCTACGGCAAGCAGAAATTCGGCATCGTCCACATGCCGGCCTGGGAGCCCTATTTGAAACCCGAGCTGGTCTGGGCGCTGCGCAGCTTTGTCGAGAACGCGCCGGCCAAGCCCGCCAAGCAGTAAGCATTCGCGGTGCATCCATCGCGGCGAAGGCGCCGCTCCCACAGGGCTTTGACGCTGACTTTGCGGGAGCGGCGCCTTAGGGCCTGTTAACGCTATTTTTGACGGATGCGTTGTGATCAAAAGGGCCACTCGCCAAGGCGCCAGCCGCAGCCAAGGTGCCACCCTTGGCAAGGCTGGCAACGCCGGCGATGGCCCTTTTGATCGCAACCCGAAGGGAACATACTCAGAACGGCGCCACTCTTCGTTGCGCTCCTTGCCCAGACACCCGGTCTGGGCTGCGTCGCACGTCTCGATTGACGCCGTTCTGAGTATGTTCGCACCGCCAAAAATAGCGTTAACAGGCCCTCGTCGCGATAGCCACTCCCCCACTCACCCCAAAGCCACCAACTCCCGCAGGCAGTCCCGCATGGCCGACTCGCCCGCCAGGTGGCCGCTGGCCGGGCGTGCCAGCCTCGCCACGCCGCCCGCCTTGCGCCCCAGCGCCGCCCAGCGCGCGCTGTTGGCTGGCGGGCAGATCGCATCAAACTGTCCATGCGCCCAATCGACCGGCACGCCGCTGCGCGCCAGCTGGCGCACCGCCGCATCCAGCGTGCCGGGGCGCACAAAGCCGCGCCGGCGCAGGTAATGCGCCTGCAGCCTGTATTTGCCCCACTGGGCCGCCTCCTTGCGGCTGGTGCCCGGCGCATGCAGATGCGCAGCGCCGCGCCGCTGCTGGCGCCGCAGCCCGGCCCAGGCCTGGCGCGTGGCCGCTGCCTGCCTGCCCTGCTGCGGCGGAATGTGGCGCAGGCTGCGGCGCAGGCCGTGGGCGGCGTCGCGCAGCTCGCGCAGCGCCCAGCCGCGCACCACGCGCCGCGCTGCGACAGAAGCTGTCCCACTTTGGAGCAATTGCTCCAGACGGGACAGCGCCTGGGACAGCGCCGCGCCCTGCGCCACCGGCCAGGCAGCGCGCCAGTCGACTGGCGTGCGCCGCGCGCGCGGGCCGGGCAGCAGCAGGGGGCCGACCTCGCGCCGCGTCAGTGCAAACGCACCGCGCAGCACCAGCCGCTCGACGCGGTCCGGGTGCTGCTGCGCATAGGCCAGCGCCAGCACCGTGCCCCAGGAGCCGGCCAGCACGCTCCAGCGCGCAATGCCCAGGTGGCGGCGCAGCGCCTCCAGGTCGTCCACCAGCGCCTGCAGGGTGTTGCCCTGGGTGCGCCCATGCGGCAGCGAGGCGCCAGCGCCTCGCTGGTCGGGCGCAATCACGCGCTGGCGCTCCAGGTCGAACGGCGCCAGCAGTCCGGGCTGGCAGCCGCTGCCCGGCCCGCCGTGCAGCACCAGCCAGGGCGCGCCGCGGGGCGCACCGGCATCGCGCCAGGCAATGCGGTGCAGGCCGGCGCGCTGCAGCCGGCGTGGCGCGGGCCAAGGTATGGGTGACCGGGTTGAAGTGGCATTGTTCTTGCTTGACATGGTTGCAGCCGACGCAGCGTGTGCATTGCCCGGTTCGCAAACAACTTTCATGCCACACACCTTTCAAAGGAGACTTTCCATGCAATGGACCGCACCGACGTTCACCGACCTGCGCTTCGGTTTTGAAATCACGATGTACATCGCCAACCGCTGATGACCGATCCGGGCCGGGCATGCCCGGCCCACCCCGTCCGTATTTTTCACATCGATTCACCATGCTGCTGCGCGTACTCGGCTCCTCGGCTGGCGGCGGTTTCCCGCAGTGGAACTGCAACTGCCCGCAATGCGACGGCCTGCGCCGCGGCCGCATCCGCGCCCAGGCGCGCACCCAATCGTCGATTGCGCTGAGCTGCAACGGCCAGGACTGGCTGCTGGTCAACGCCTCGCCCGACATCCTCGCGCAGATCCGCGCCACGCCCGCGCTGCAGCCCGCGCGCAGCGCACGCGACAGCGGCATTGCCGCCGTGCTGCTGATGGACGCGCAGATCGACCACGTCACCGGCCTGCTGATGCTGCGCGAGCGCAGCACGCCGCTGCCGCTGCTGGCCACGCCCGAGGTGCTGTCGGACATCGGCAGCGGCTTTCCGCTGACCTCCATCCTCTCGCACTACTGCGGCGTTGCCAGCCAGGCGATTGCCTGCGACGCCCGCCCTTTCCAGATCGACGCGCTGCCCGGGCTGACGCTGCAGACGCTGGCACTCGACTCCAAGCCGCCGCCGTACTCGCCGTGGCGCAACGCGCCGCGCCAGGGCGACAACATCGGCCTGCTGGTGCACAGCAGCGCCACCGGAGAGCGCCTGTTCTACGCGCCGGGCCTCGCCGAGGTCACGCCCGCGCTGCACGATGTGATGGCCGGCTGCGCCGTCGTACTGGTCGACGGCACCTTCTGGCGCGCCGACGAGATGCAGCGGCTGGGCCTGTCGACCAAGAGCGCCGCCGACATGGGCCACCTGCCGCAAAGCGGCGCGGGCGGCATGCTCGAACACCTCGCGCGCCTGCCCGCCGGCGTGCGCAAGGTGCTCATCCACATCAACAACACCAACCCCATCCTCGACGAGGACTCGCCCGAGCGCGCGCAGCTGGCGGCGCACGGCATCGAGGTCGCGTACGACGGCATGGAAATCCGCTGGTGAAACCCTGGGGGAGACCGCCCATGATGGACATTGCCACCACCGCCGCGCCGCCGCTCGATGCGCCGCCCTGGACGCCCACCGAGTTCGAGGCGCAGCTGCGCGCCAAGGGGCAGGCCTACCACATCCACCACCCGTTCAACGTGCGCATGAACGCGGGCGGCTGCACGCCCGACGAGCTGCGCTGCTGGGTGGCCAACCGCTTTTATTACCAAGTCTGCATTCCGCGCAAGGACGGCGCCATCCTGGCCAACATGCCCGACCGTGCGCAGCGGCGCCTGTGGGTGGAGCGCATCCTCGACCATGACGGCTATGGCGACCACCAGGGCGCGGCCGCAGGCGGCATCGAGGCCTGGACGCGCCTGGGCGAGGCCGTGGGCATAGAGCGCGAAGAGCTGTGGTCGCTGCGCCGCGTGGCGCCGGGCGTGCGCTTTGCCTGCGATGCCTATGTCAACTTTGCCAGCCGCGCGCCCTGGCAGGAGGCCGTGTGCTCGTCGCTCACCGAGATGTTCGCGCCGCAGATCCACAAGGACCGCCTGGCCACCTGGCCGCAGCACTACCCCTGGATAGAGGCCGAGGGCCTGCAGTACTTCCGCAGCCGCATACCGCTGGCCAGCCGCGACGTGGAGCATGGCCTGCGCGTGACGCTGATCCATTTCACCACCCGGGCGGCGCAAGAGCGCGCGCTCGACATCCTGCAATTCAAGCTCGACGTGCTGTGGAGCATGCTCGACGCCATTGAGAAAGCCTGCCATGCAGCCTGACCCCACCTCCTCCCCCGCCGACAACGCCGCCGCCGTCTGCGCCGCACCGCCCTGCCTGCCCCGGCTCTCGCGCCGCCTGCGCCTGCAGTACGAGAGCGCCCAGTCGCGCTGGGTGCTGCTCTACCCCGAGGGCATGGTGCAGCTCAACGACAGCGCGGCCGAGATCCTGCGCCGCTGCGACGGACGCCACAGCGTGGCCGACATCGTGCGCGAGCTGGAGGCGCTGTTCGACACCCAGGGCATTGCGGTGCAGGTGCAGTCCCTGATCGACGAAGGGATACACCGTGGCTGGATCGACTGACCCGGCTGGCAGCGGCGCGCCGCCCGCGGTATCGCCCCCGCTGTGGCTGCTGGCGGAGCTGACCTACCGCTGCCCGCTGCACTGCGTGTTTTGCTACAACCCGACGAACTACGAGAGCGCCGGCGGCGAGCTGACCACCGCGCAGTGGGTCGACGTGATGCGCCAGGCACGCGCGCTGGGCGCGGCGCAAATGGGCTTTTCCGGCGGCGAGCCGCTGCTGCGCGATGACCTGGAGGAGCTGGTGCAGGAGGCGCGCCGGCTGGGCTACTACACCAACCTGCTGACCTCGGGCGTGGGCCTGACCGCCGAGCGTGCCAGGCGGCTCAAGGACGCGGGGCTCGACCATGTGCAGCTGTCGTTCCAGGACAGCACCCGGGAGATGAACGACTTTCTGAGCCACACCAGGACCTTCGAGCTCAAGAAAAAAGTAGCGCGCATCATCAAGGACAACGACTGGCCCATGGTGATGAACTGCGTGCTGCACCGCCACAACCTGCCGCACGTGGGCGCCATCATCGACATGGCGCTGGAGCTGGGCGCCGAATACCTGGAGCTGGCCAACACCCAGTACTACGGCTGGGCCTGGCGCAACCGCGACCACCTGATGCCCACGCGCGAGCAGCTGCGCGAGGCCGAGGCCGTGGTGCAGCGCTACCGCGAGCAAATCGGCAACCGCTGCCGCCTGCTGTTCGTCGTGCCCGACTACTTCGAGGAGCGCCCCAAGGCCTGCATGAACGGCTGGGGCTCGGTATTCCTGTCGATCGCTCCCGACGGCCTGGCCATGCCCTGCCACAACGCGCGCAACCTGCCGGGCCTGCAGCTGCCCGACGTGCGCGAGCACTCGATCGCCGACATCTGGCAGCGCAGCAACGCCTTCAACGCCTACCGCGGCGAGGACTGGATGCAGGAGCCCTGCCGCAGCTGCGACGAGCGCCACAAGGACTTTGGCGGCTGCCGCTGCCAGGCCTTCATGGTCACCGGCGACGCCGCCGCCACCGACCCGGTGTGCAGCAAGTCGCCGATGCACGAGCGCATCGTGCAGATGACGCGCGACGCGGCCACCAAGCGCCGCCAGATCAACATCGCGTTCCGCAGCGACCCGGTCGCACCGCTGCAGGATGGCGCCCGCGTGCCGTGACCATGCTGCGCCGCCAGGCATTGCGCGCCGCAGGAACCGCACTGGCGGCCTGCGCGCTGCCGCTGGCGTGCGCGGCGCAGGCGCCCGACCTGAACCTGGCCATCCTGGCCGGCAACTGCGTCACCTGCCACGGCCCGGGCGGCCAGCCGCCGGCGGGCAGCGCCATTCCTGCGCTGCGCGGCCAGAGCAGCGCGGCGCTGCTCGAACGCATGCAGGCCTTTCGCGCCGGGCAGGTGGCAGATGCCACCGTCATGCCGCTGCTGATGCAGGGCTATGACGCGGCCCAGATGCAGGCGCTGGCCGACTGGTTTGCCGCCCCCCAGGCGCTGGCGGACAGGCCATGACAGCCGCACTGCAACGCCGCCAGTTCCTGGCCCGCGCCGCCAGCCTGGCCGCGCCCGCGCTCTCTCCAGCCATCGTGCGCGCCCAGGGCGCCAGCGCCCGCGTGGTCGTGGTGGGCGGCGGCTTTGGCGGCGCCACCGTGGCGCGCTACCTGCGCGCCTGGGCGCCGCAGGTCCAGGTCACCCTGGTCGAGCCGGCGCAAAGCTTCGTCACCTGCCCGTTCTCCAACCACTACCTGGCGGGGCTGCGCAGCTGGGACAGCATCAGCCACGGCTGGGGCGGCCTGCGCGCCGCCGGCGTACAGGTGGTGCATGCGCGCGCCGACGACGTGGACGGCGTGCGGCGCACGTTGCGGCTTGACTCCGGCCATGTCCTGCCATGGGACCGACTGGTGCTCTCGCCCGGCGTGGACATGCGCTGGAGCGCGCTCGAAGGCTACGACCAGGCGGCGGCCGAGCTGGCGCCGCACGCCTGGAAGGCCGGCGCCCAGACCCGGCTGCTGCGCCGCCAGCTCGAAGCCATGCCCGATGGCGGCGTCTTCGCGATGGTGATTCCGGACAACCCATTCCGCTGCCCGCCCGGGCCGTATGAGCGCGCCAGCCTGGTGGCCCACTACCTGCGCCAGCACAAGCCGCGCAGCAAGGTGCTGCTGCTGGACGCGAAGAACAATTTCTCGAAGAAAGAGCTGTTCCTGCAGGGCTGGAAGGACTTGTACGGCGGCATGGTCGAATGGGTCAGCCTGGCGCAGGACGGCCAGGTGGTGCGCGTCGATGCCCGGGCGCTGCAGGTGGAAACCGCGTTTGGCGAGCTGCACCAGGCCGATGTGCTCAACGTCATCCCTCCGCAAAAAGCCGGCCTGATTGCCGAGCGCGCCGGCGTGACCGGCCCCAGCGGCTGGGCGCCGATGCGCGGCGACGACTTTGCCTCGACGCAGGTCGACGGCATCCATGTGCTGGGCGACGCGGCGCTGGCCGGGCCCATCCCCAAGTCCGGCTTTGCCGCCAACAACCAGGGCAAGGTGGTGGCAGCTGCGCTGGCCGCCGCGCTGACCGATCGGCCCGCGCCGGCTGCCTGGTACGCCAACACCTGCTACAGCCTGCTGGCGCCGGGCTACGGCATATCGGTCGCGGGCGTGTACCGCGCGCACGAGGGGCGCATCGTCGCCCTGCCGCACAGCGTGGGCGTGAGCCCGCTGGACGCGCCGCCCGCGCACCGCGCGGCCGAGGCACAGCACGGCGCCGACTGGTACGCGGCGATCAGCGCCGACATCTGGGGCGGGTGAGCACACGGCAGCCGGCTCATGCCGGTCGGGTGCGGCTGCCGCCCTCCTCCTCACCCAGGCCGCGCTCGGCCAGGCGTGCCAGCTGGCGCAATGCCTCGGCGTCGCCGGCGCGGGCCATGGTCTCCCACAGCCGGCGCGCCTGGCTGTAATAGCCCAGTGCGCAGGCGGCCTCTGCCTTCAGGCGCAGGCCCGGCGCATCACGCGCCGGCGCCAGCGCCAGATAGGCCGCGCCCAGCAGCGTGCGCGGGTGCTGCACCGCCGCGGCCGTCATGGCTTGGTTGCCAGCACCCAGCCGGCCAGCAGCTTCAGATCCTGCGTGCTCAGGCTGGAATGGCCAGGCATGGCCGCACGCCCCCACTTGCCCTTGGAGCCCAGCTGGATGGACTGCACCAGTGTGTCGATCGCGTCCTTGTCGCCGGCGTATTTCTCGGCCACCGACGCAAACGCCGGGCCGACGATCTTCTCGTTGGCCGCATGGCAGCTGAAGCAGTCGCTGTTCTTGGCCAGCTCGGCGGCCGCGGCCAGGTCAATGTCGCCCGCCTGGGCAGCGGTGGCCGCCAGGCCCATGGTCAAGGCGGCAAGAAGGAAAACAGAACGCATGGCAAACCCGATCAAGCAAGGAAAGAGGTGAAGGCAGCAGGCTGCCAAAAAGGGGGGCGCAGGGAGTTACGCAACATCCATGCCAGCGCCCCGGACTGCAATCCGTGAAGCAGGGCGCCGTCCTTCCGGCGAAAGCCGGGGTGACGGATTACGCCGCGCAGCCAGGTGTGACATCCCGGAACAGCGATGAATGACAAGTGCTACGCGTTGGAGCAATCCGCCCGCCCTCCGGCGCCACACGCACTGGCACCCGTCTTGCTTGCCACACCGGCATTGCATCCAGAAAACCGATTCGCCCATGCTTTCAAGACGTCAATGCATGCTCGCCGGCGCGCTGTACGGCCTCGCGCCGCTGCATGCGGCGCAATCGGCCGGAGCGGGTGACCCGCTGAACTCGCCGCAGTGGCCGACGCTGCAGCAGGAATACCTGGGCGGCGCGCCGGTGCGCTTCACCGACGCGGTGCGGCTGCGCACGCCCGCGTTTGCCGAAGACCCGCTGAACGTGCCGGTGCAGGTGGATGCGCGCGCGCTGGCCGACGAGACGGACAGCCCGATACGCCGCATCGTCGTGCTGGCCGACCGCAACCCGATACGCCAGGTGCTCGGCTTCGAGCCGCTGCGCGCGCTGCCGGTGCTGGCGTTTCGCATGCGGCTGGAGCAGGCATCGCCGGTGCGCGCGCTGGTGCAGACGCACGACGGGCAGTGGCACGGCGGCGGCGCGATGATCCAGGCGGCCGGCGGCGGCTGCACCGTGCCCGGCGCCAGCCGCGCCGACGGCTCGTGGAAGGACACGCTGGGCCAGGTGCAGGCGCGCGTGTTTCCCAACCTCATCGAAGGCAGCCGCCGCCTGCGCCTGCGCGTGATGCACCCGATGGACACCGGCCTGGTCGACGGCATTCCAGCCTTCCACCTGGAGCAGCTGGAGCTGGTGGACTCCGGCGACCAGCCCTGGTGGCGCCTGACGCTGCACGAGCCGGTGTCGGAAAACCCGCTGCTGACGCTGGAGCTTCCCAGCGAGGTGCCGCCGGCTTTCCGCCTGCGCGGCCAGGACAACAACGGCAACCGCGTCGACGCCGAGGTGCGCACATGAAGCGCCTTTGCCTTGCCCTGCTGCCGCTGGCCTGCGCCATGGGCGCGCCGGCGCAGACCAGCGCTCTGCCCACCGTGACGGTTACTGCCCCGGTTGCCACACGCGTCGACATGCAGCGGCTGGACTACCGGCTCCAGCCACGCCAGATTGCGCCCGGCACCTGGGTGATCGAGGGCGCGGTCGAGGACTTTGGCCGCAGCAACGGATGCAACATCATCAACACCGCCTTCATCGAGACGGGCGACGGCGTGGTCGTCATCAACACCGGGCCGTCGCGCCTGTACGGCGAGCAGCAGCGCGCGGCGATTGCCCGCGTGACGGCAGAGCCGGTGCGCCGGGTGCTCAACCTGAACCTGCACCCCGACTACTTCCTGGGCAATCAGGCCTGGGGCGATGTGCCCACGCAGGCGCTGGCCGGCAGCATTGCCGGCATGCAGGCCGAGGGCGGGGCCTACGAGGACAACCTGTACCGCCTGTGCGGCGACTGGATGCGCGGCACGCAGGCCGAGCCCGCGCGCGAGGCGCTGCAGCCGCAGACGCTGCAGCTGGGCAGCCGCCGGCTGGAGCTGCGCCGCCTGCACGGGCACACGGGCGACGACCTGGTGCTGATCGACCGCACGACGGGCGTGCTGTTTGCCGGCGGCCTGGTGTTTTCCGCACGCGTGCCTACGACGCCGCACGCCGACATCGACGCCTGGCTGGCCAGCCTGGACACGCTGGCGCAGTGGCGGGCGCAGGGCCTGTTCACCACCGTCGTGCCCAGCCACGGGCCGGTGCACCAGGGGCTGCTGGGCGTCGAGCAGACGCGCGACTGGCTGACCTGGCTGCGCCAGACGATGGAGCGCAGCGCCGGGCAGGGCGTGGACCTGGCCGAGCTGCTGCAGCAGCCCGTGCCCGAGCGCTTTGCCAGATGGGCCGCCCAGCCCGCCGAGCTGCAGCGCAGCCTGGCGCAGTGGTATCCGGCCTACGAGCGGCGGGCGCTGGGGCCGGTGCGGTAATACCGTGCTCGCGTCCACCGCTGCGGCGCAGCGGTGGCTTACCGTTTTACTTGGCGGCGCGTTCTTCCAGCCGGCGCTGCTGCGAGATCGCGTAGGGCGCGGCGCGCGCGGCCAGGATGGGGTCGGCCGACGCGACGACGCCGCGAGGCAGCACCAGCGGGCTGAAGTTGGTGTCCACGCAGGGGCCGGCGCCGTCGGGCGAGACCGAGGTGATCGTCAGCCGCCCCAGCGTGACCTTGGTGCGCCCTGCGGGCAGCGGCGTGGTGGCGCTGTCGATCCTGTCGCCGGGCGCGGCCAGCTCCAGGTTGAAGTCGAACGCCGCATGACCGGCCTGTACGCGCTGGCGCAGGTCGTCGAACAGGAAGTTGGCGCCGCGCGCCTTGGCCTCCTCGTCGCTCAGGCCCAGCACGCCGCCCACCGGCTCGAACACCCATTTGCCCCAGGTGGTCTGGCCCTGGGCGTTGGTGAAGCCAAAGCCATGCACACCCCAGTAGTTCAGCCCCGCAAAGCTTGCCGCCACGGGCTGGGAGGCAAAGTACTTGCCCTGCAGCAGCACCTGTGGGTTGGCATCGGCAAAGGCCTTGACGCGGGCCGGGTCGGGTTTCTTGGTGGCCGGGTCGGCCTGCAGCGACTGCAGGCGGCCAAGGAATTGCGCCGGCGTCTCTGCGCCGAACACGGGCGACGAGATGTTGCCCATCAACCACTGCTCGCCGCCGGGCAGGTCGAACTGCAGCGCCATGTTGCGCTGGCCCTTGGTGTTGTCGGGCGCGTTGGGGTTGGGCCCGGTCAGCGAAAAGCGCACGAGCACCGGCACCGGCTGGCCGCTGAAGGCGCTGGCGCTGGACAGCGCACGCGCCTGGCTGCTGCCGACGAAGCTGCCCGCGGCGCACACGCCCTTGGCGCCCGAGCGGCGGTGGCCGGCGAACTTTCCTGTCGTCGCTTCGAGCTGGTTGACCAGCGCAACGGGGTCGGCGTCGGTGGCTGCTGCGCCGGTCTGGCCGTCCGGGCCGTGCGCGCAGGCCGCCAGCAGCGCGGCGCAGGCAGCAGCCAGCGCGGTGCGGGTCAGGGTCGTGGTGTTCATCGGTGTCTCCTTTTTTTGACGTGGGAATGCGCCCCGGCCTCAGGTGGCACCCGCGGCCGGGACGGGGGAAAACAGGCTTGTCGCGGCGCCGGTATTCACTTCCTCTCCCTCTGGGAGAGGGTGGGGGTGAGGGCCGGCGACCTCGGAAAGAACACTCAGAACCGATAGGCCAGGCTCACGCCCGCCATCCACTGCCGCCCCGGTGCGGCCTCGTAGTAGCGGCCATTGCCCTCGTTGACGATGACCGAGCCGACGTACTGGCGGTCGAGCAGGTTGTCGACGCGTGCAAAGGCCTTGAAGGCCCAGGCGCCAATGTCGCGCAGGTATTCGCCGCTCAGGCTGGCGACGCCGTAGCCGGGCGCCTGCACGCTGTTGGCGTCGTTGGCCGTGACGGGGCCGACCTGGCGCCAGTCCAGCCCCAGGTTCCACGCGGCGGCCGGCTGCCAATACAGGCCGGCAAAGGCCTGGTAGCGCGCGGTGCCGGCCAGGCGGTTGCCGGCGGACACGCAGTTGGCGCCGGCGGCATTGCAAAAGCCGTCGCGCAAGCGGGCGTCGAGCAGCGTCAGCGCGGTCTCAAGCCGCCACTGCGGGCCCATCCAGGTGGTCGAGGCCAGCTCGACGCCCTGGCGGCGCGTGCGACCGGCATTCTGGTAGGTGGAGCGCCCGCCGCTGTTGGTCGCCACGACGATCTCATCCTTGGTGCCTGTGCGAAACAGCGCCGCGCTCCAGTTGCCGTGCCAGTGCGCGCCGCGCCAGCGCTGGCGCAGGCCCAGCTCGGCGCTGGTCGAGCGCGCCGGGCGCAGCGCGAAGTTCAGCCCCGGCAGGCCGCCCTGGCGGTAGGACAGCTCGTTGAAGGTCGGCGTCTCGAAGCCGCTGGCGACCGACGCGTAGACCTGGGTGCCTTCATCGAGTTGGTGCTGCAGCGACGCCATCGGCAGCAGCCGGTGGAATTTGGTCTTGCCGCTGTCGTCGCCGTTGGCGCCGACGATGTAGCGGTCACGCGAATCAAAGCGCACATTGCTCCAGCGCAGCCCGGCGTCCAGCGTCCAGCGCGGCGCAAACGCCCAGCTGGCCTGGGCGTAGGGGTCGACGCTGCTCAGGCGGTTGCGCTCGTCGCGGCGCAAATTGCCCTTGATGCCCAGCTCGCTGCCCACGAAGTTCTCGTAGCCCTTGCGGTTTTCGCGCACCTGGTTGGCCGCCAGGCCCAGAACCCAGTCGACGCTGCCCTGCTGGTGCGTCCAGCGCGCGTCCAGCCCGCCATAGTCGCGCTGCATGTCGATCACGCCGCCGGCATGCGTCGCAGGTGCCTGCGCCGCCTTGGGGATGGACTGGTACTGGGTGATGGCGCGGTGGCCGCCGTAGACCATCAGCCGCAGCTGGTCGCTGGCGCTGACGCGGTGCTCGTGGATCAGCCCGGCCTGGGTCTGGCGCTGGCTTTTGCGCGTGTTGTACTGCAGCGAGCCGGCGGCTACGGCGCGGTGGTTGGCAGCCCAGTCGGCAGGGGTCACGCCGCCGGCGTCCTTGGCGTCGATGTCGACGTGGCTGGCGACGAGCGTCCAGTGGCTGTCCGCGCTGCTGCCAAAGTCCAGCCGTGCGTTGAGCAGATTCTTGTCGGCCGCCGTCTGCGGGCGGTAGCCGTCGGTGAGGAAGCGGCTGGCGCTGACCGTGTAGCCCACGCCGGCGCGCTCGCCGCTGGCCTTCAGGCCCAGGCGCTTTTGCCCGTTGCTGCCCATGGCAAAGCTGCTGCCGAGCTTGGGCGGCCCTTCGCCGCGCTCGGTAAAGGCCTGGATGGCGCCGCCCGAGGCGTTGCCGTACAGCGTGGAATAGGGGCCGCGCAACACCTCAAGGCGCTCCAGCGACGAGAGGTCGATGTGGTTGGTCTGGCCCTGGCCGTCGGGCATGGTGGCCGGTATGCCGTCCAGGTAGACCTGGATGCCGCGCACGCCGAAGGTGGAGCGCGCGCCGTGGCCGCGGATCGACATCTGCAGGTCTTGCGCGTAGTTCTGGCGGTTCTGGATCAGCAGGCCCGGCACGTTGCCCAGCGACTCCGACAGGTTGACCTGCCACTGGCGCTCGCGCAGCTGCTCGCCGTCGACCACGGTGACCGATGCCGGCGCCTTCTCGGCGGTGGTGGGCGTGAGCACGCTGCGCACCGTCATCGCCGGCAGCGTACCAGCGCCGTCCTGCGCCGCCGTTTGTTGCGCCGCCGCGCCCTGGGCCCACAGCAGGCCGCAAAGCATGGCGCCCAACGGCCAGCCCGCGGCCGCACAAAGCTGTTTCAACTGCATCTTGTCCCCCTCTTTTTTTGCCGGTCTGTGAACAGGCACTGCCCACGGGCGGGGCAGGCCGTCAGCGAAAGCGCACGGCAGGCGCCGGTGCGCCTGCCGCGGCTGGTGGTCAGAAGAAGCCCAGCGCGTCGGGGCTGTAGCTGACCAGCAGGTTCTTGGTCTGCTGGTAGTTGGACAGCGCCATCTTGTGCGTCTCGCGGCCGATGCCCGACTTCTTGTAGCCGCCAAACGCCGCGTGCGCGGGGTACAGGTGGTAGCAGTTGGTCCACACGCGGCCCGCCTGGATGGCGCGGCCCATGTGGTAGGCGGTGTTGCCGTTCCTGCTCCACACGCCGGCGCCCAGGCCGTACTCGGTGTCGTTGGCAATGCGCACCGCGTCCTCGGCGTCCTTGAAGGTGGTCACCGACGCGACGGGGCCGAAGATCTCCTCCTGGAACACACGCATGTCGTTCTTGCCGTACAGCAGCGTGGGCTTGATGAAGAAGCCGTCGTTGATCTCGCCGCCGGCACGCAGGCGCTCGCCGCCCGTGAGGCACTGGGCGCCCTCGCCGCGGCCAATGTCGATGTAGCCCAGGATGCGGTCGAGTTGCTGTTGCGAGACCTGCGCGCCGACCATGGTGCTCTTGTCCAGCGGGTGGCCCTGCGTCATCGACTCGACGCGGGCGACGGCGCGCTCCATGAAGCGCTCGTAGATCGACTCCTGCACCAGGATGCGCGACGGGCAGGTGCAGACCTCGCCCTGGTTGAGCGCGAACATCGAGAAGCCTTCGAGCGCCTTGTCCAGGAAGGCGTCGTCGGCGTCGAGCACGTCGGCAAAGAAGATGTTGGGGCTCTTGCCGCCCAGCTCGACGGTCGACGGAATCAGGTTGTCGGCCGCTGCGCGCAGGATGCGCTGACCCACCGGGGTGGAGCCGGTAAACGCTATTTTTGCGATGCGCTTGCTCGTCGCCAGCGCCTCGCCGGCCTCGCGGCCAAAGCCGTTGACGATGTTGAGCACGCCCGGGGGCAGCAGATCGCCGATCAGCTCCATCAGCACCATGATGGAGGCGGGCGTCTGCTCGGCGGGTTTCATCACGATGGAGCAGCCGGCGGCCAGCGCGGGCGCGAGCTTCCAGCACGCCATCAGAATGGGGAAGTTCCACGGGATGATCTGGCCGACGACGCCCATGGGCTCGTTGAAGTGGTAGGCGACGGTAGTGGCGTCGATGTCGGAGATCGCGCCCTCCTGCGCGCGGATGCAGCCGGCGAAGTAGCGGAAGTGGTCGATGCCCAGCGGCAGGTCCGCGGCCATGGTCTCGCGCAGCGGCTTGCCGTTGTCGATGGTCTCGGCAATCGCCAGCAGCTCCAGGTTCTGCTCCATGCGATCGGCGATCTTGAGCAAGATGCCCGAGCGCTCGGCCACCGAGGTCTTGCCCCACTTGGCCTGCGCGGCGTGGGCGGCGTCCAGCGCCAGATTCACGTCGTTGGCGTCGGAGCGTGCCACCGAGCAGAACACCTTGCCCGTGATCGGCGATGCGTTGTCGAAATACTGCCCGGCCACCGGTGCCACCCATTTGCCGCCGATGAAGTTGTCGTACTTCTGCTTGTAGGGGTAGCGGGCTTCGAGGTTGAAGTGCTTGAGTTCGAACATGTCCATGGTCATCTCCTGTTGGGTTGCATATCGGTTCAAAGAAAAAAAGACCGACTGCCAGGACACATACAAACTTCGTGCCAACCCCGCCGCCGCACGGCGCGGCGCCCGAAACCAGCGGCTGGCACGGTTTTGCGCCGCCGACTGTCCCGATTTGCCACACCGCTGCCCCAGATTGCGCCACTGCGGCCGCGGCGTGGCACAACGCGGGCCGCGCCCGGTACCCGGCCAGTATGATCAACCGCTTCGGTCGCCGCTGCGCGGCCGAAGCCATGATTCCAACCAGGAGACCACAACATGCAAAGACGCCACCTCATCGCCGGCGGCCTGGCCGCGGCGGCCCTGCCCTCGTTCACCTTCGCCCAGAACCTGGAGAAGCAGAAGGTGACCATCGCCGTCGGCGGCAAGAACCTGTTCTATTACCTGCCGCTGACCATCGCCGAGCAGTTGGGCTACTTCAAGGACGAGGGGCTGGACGTGACCATCGTCGACTTCGCCGGCGGCTCGCGCGCGCTGCAGGCGGTGGTCGGCGGCAGCGCCGACGTGGTGTCGGGCGCGTTCGAGCACACGATCGCCATGCAGCTCAAGGGCCAGCCGATGCGCGCCTTCGTGCTGCAGGGCGCGGCGCCGCAGATCGTGCTGGGCGTCAACCCCAAGACCATGCCCGACTTCAAGAGCGTGGCCGACCTCAAGGGCAAGAAGATCGGCGTGACTGCGCCGGGCAGCTCGACCAACATCGTCGCCAACTTCGTGCTGGCCAAGGCGGGCTTGAAGCCCACCGACGTGAGCTTCGTCGGCGTCGGCGCGGGCAATGGCGCGGTGGCGGCGATGCGCTCGGGCCAGATCGACGCGATCTCCAACCTCGACCCGGTGATCACGCTGCTGGCGCGCTCGGGCGACCTGAAGATCGTCTCGGATACGCGCAAGATGGACGAGGCCGAGAAGGTGTTCGGCGGCCCGATGCCCGCCGGCTGCCTGTACGCGCCGCAGGGCTTCCTGGACAAGAACCCCAACACCGCGCAGGCGCTGGTCAACGCCATGGTGCGCGCCGACAAGTGGATTCACCAGGCCGGCGGCGGCGACGTGATCAAGGTCGTGCCCGAGAGCTACCTGCTGGGCGACCGCGCGATCTACATCGACGGCTTCCTGGCAGCCAAGCAGGCGACGTCGGCCGACGGCAGCTTTCCGGCGCGCGGGCCGCAGACCGCGCTCAACGCGCTGGCCAGCATCGACCCCAAGATCGCCGCTGCCAAGGGCAAGGTGGATCTGAGCGCCATCTACACCAACGACTTCGTCAAGAAGGCCAACCTCAAGTACCCCAAGGGTTGAACCAGCCATGAGCGCAGCGGCAATCGAACTGCAGGGCGTGGCCTGCACCTTTGTCAGCAAGGACCAGCCCGGTCAGCGCTACACCGCGGTGCGTGGTGTGGACCTGACCGTGGCGGCGGGCGAGTTCGTCAGCGTCGTCGGCCCCACGGGCTGCGGCAAGAGCACGCTGCTGAACATGGCCGCCGGGCTGCTGGCGCCCAGCGAGGGCAGCGTGCGCGTCTTCGGCGAGGAGCTTTCGGGCATCAACCAGCGCGCCGGCTACATGTTCCAGGCCGAGAGCCTGATGCCCTGGCGCACCGCGCTGGACAACGTGATGGCCGGCCTGCAGTTTCGCGGCGTGGCCGACGGCGAGGCGCGCGCCCAGGCGCGCGACTGGCTGGCGCGCGTCGGTTTGGCGGCGTTCGGCGACCGCTATCCGCACCAGATGAGCGGCGGCATGAGGAAGCGCGCCAGCCTGGCGCAGACGCTGGTGATGGACCCGGACATCATCCTGATGGACGAGCCGTTCTCGGCGCTGGACATCCAGACGCGCCAGCTGATGGAAAACGAGGTGCTGGCGCTGTGGCAGGGCAAGAAGAAGGCGGTGCTGTTCATCACCCACGACCTCGACGAAGCGATCGCCATGAGCGACCGCGTGGTGGTGCTCTCCGCCGGGCCGGCGGCGCACCCGATCGGCGAGTTCGTGATCGACCTTCCGCGCCCGCGCGATGTGTCCGAGGTCAAGACCCAGCCGCGCTTCCTCGAACTGCATGCCGCCATCTGGGCCGAGCTGCGCGAGGAAGTCCTGAAGGGCTACCAGCAGCAGCTGCAGAAGGCGTGAGGGCCTGAAAAATATGTGGAACTGGATCAAACCGCGCGCGGGCACGCTGCGCCTGTGGCAGCTGGCGCTGCTGGTACTGCTGTTCGGCTTCTGGCACGTGATGACCAAGCCGGGGCTGGTGCCGCCGTTCATGTTCGAGAACGACCGGCAGGCGGCCTTTTTCTTTGGCGAGCCGGTGCAGATCTTCGGCGTCATCTGGGCCTGGTTCGTCGCCGACGCCGACATCTACCGGCACCTGTGGGTCACGCTGGCCGAGACGGTGATGGCGTTCGCCATCGGCGCCGCCGGGGGCCTCGCCGGCGGGCTGTGGCTGGCGCTGTCGCCGATGGCGGCGGCCATCCTCGACCCCTACATCAAGGCCATGAACGCCATGCCGCGCATCATCCTGGCGCCGATCTTCGCCGTCTGGTTCGGCCTGGGGATGGGCTCCAAGGTGGCGCTGGGCGTGACGCTGGTGTTCTTCATCGTGTTCTTCAACGTCTACCAGGGCGTCAAGGAAGTAAGCCCGGTGATCCTGGCCAACGCGCGCATGCTGGGCGCGAGCCAGAAGCAGCTGCTGCGCCACGTCTACCTGCCCAGCGCGACGAGCTGGGTGTTCAGCTCGCTGCACACCAGCGTCGGCCTGGCCTTCGTCGGCGCGGTGGTGGGGGAGTACCTGGGCTCCAGCCAGGGCGTGGGCTACCTGATCCTGCAGGCCGAGGGCAGCTTCGACATCAACACCGTGATGGCCGGCATCCTGGTGCTGACCGCGTTTGCGCTGGCGCTCGACGAGATGGTGGGCGCGATCGAGAAGCGGCTGATGGTGTGGCAGCCGAAGGCGGGGGAGACGGAGAGGTTGTAAGTTCAAGCGCACCCAAGGGGGGGATGCGAAGGCGTGCCCGGCCATGGCATGATTCCCTCGTCGTTTTCCCCATCCAGCCTTTGGCGCAAGGTGATCCAAGCTGCCACTTGAGACCCCGCTGATTTGTGCCATCCTGGGCTCAACCCACCCATTCCTGAATCAGGATGCGATTTCGTTTTTTCCGGTCAGAAAAAATTCCCGTCCCCGCCGCAAAAACCGGAGATGAGCCCGTTGGTATTGACGCCGAAGGCAAGCGCGTCGAGCCGCTGATCGATGCACGTCGCCTGTCGGCGCTCGCATTGCGGCGGGAGCTTCTCAATTGGCGTGACGATGCACATACGGATATCACTCTGGCCACGGCGACACTGCATATCGAATTGATGAAGCGCATTGACGAGAGGCTAGAAGAGAAGGGGCTGATTGGCCGACTGTTCATGGAGTTGTTCGCTGATCCGGCAAACAAGCTCCTCCTGAAAAAAACCATCCAGCGGATCGCGAAACCCATGCACGCATGCCTTAGCCGCCTTGAGGCGTCACTGGCCGTGTTGGCCGAGAAGAGCGTGTACCGTCCACCAATGCAGTCGGCTTTCGGCAGGAAACGCCTTGAAACCATGGATGTTTTTCTCTCCAAGCTGCAAGTCAAGTCTTCCGCTCGCGATGAGATCGCCCATGCGCTCAAGGGCTGGCTGCTCGGACCAGATGGCTTGGCAGCAGAACTACGCGAGCAAGCGACGCACATGTGCAATCAATTGATACAGGAATCCCAAAAATGTTGAGTGCCATCCCCTTTGAAATTCCAACGCAGTACGTGGCGCAACTGGCAGCAGGCGAGCTGATCCGGTATGGGGCCATCCTGAAAAGCGCCGGCACCGGACAAATCGTGGCGCATTTGCAGGAAACTGGCATCGCTCAGCAAGCGCTTTCGTCATTGGTATCTCCGATACTCGCTCCGGTTTCGCTCGTTTCCAACGCCGTGAACGCTGGTTCAGGCATCTATACCGCTGTTCAGGCGAGCAAGATCAAGGTCATGGTCGAAGTGCTGCAGAGCCTGCAGATCGCGACCTTGGGTTTGTCACTGGCAGGTATCGGCGTCAGCGTCGCTGGCTTTGTATACACGCGCAAGCGCTTCAATGACCTGGAGGGGCGGCTGGATCAGATTACCAATCTCATCGAGGCCGGTTTTGAAAACCAGCGCAAAAGAGAACTACGTGCGCAGATGTCCCGTACCGGTGGGCTGGTAGAGCGCGCAAGGCTCGCCAGGGATCTATCCGATCCCCAAAGGGAATACCGAGAGGTCGCTGCCATGATGGCCGATCAATCGGCATACTTCGACGGTGAAGCATTGGCCCTGATTTCCCAGAAGGAACCGATCGCCTCCGACCTGTTCTGGCAACTCGTGCAATCACTGAGGAAATCCTGCAAAACCTCCCCGTCTGTCTGGTAGGTGTCAGCCACCGCTGGCATTCTCCTCATCCATGAAGCAAACCAACCTCGCCCTGAACCTGAGCACGCGCAAGACGCGCAAGCAAGTCTTC